>JAIRLY010000013.1 GCA_031259075.1 Dysgonamonadaceae bacterium
GTTTTGCTGTCGGCGTTTACGGTATGTGGTGGTTTTACCGGATACACCGGACGCTGGGCGACAACTGGAGTCCCGTCCTCGAAATCCGCAAAGAACATACGCTGATTACTTCCGGGCCATACCGGAAAGTGCGTCATCCCATGTATTCCGACATGATACTGTGGTTAGTTTCGTTCGCGCTTGTCACTGCCAACTGGTTCTATGCCATTACCATTTCGACGGGTTTGGCAATCCTTTTCAGCGTCCGTATTCCCGACGAGGAAAGGTTGATGCTCGAATGTTTCGGCGAACGGTACAGGGCATACATGAAACGGACAAAACGACTGATACCGTACATTTTTTGATTATTGATAATATGGAAAAGAAAGGAAATGAATTTAAAGGCTTGGCGGGCGGTAGAAACTACAAACATCTTGCCCGCCTGTTTGGGTTTACCGAAAAGTTTTACCGGAAAGGCGTCGGCAATGTAAGACTTGCCAACGGCATGAAAGCGCTTGATTTGGGATGCGGTCCGGGCGCGTTGAGTTTTGCGCTGGCAGAAAAAGCGTCTCCACAGGCGGAAATCATCGGTATTGATATTTCCGAAGACCAGTTGAATTATGCGCGAAGTAAATGTTTTCGATATAGCTGTAATCTCAAGTTCGAAAACTGTTCAATGAGCGAACTCCCTTACCCTGACGAGTATTTTGATGTAGTAGTTACGTCGATGGCATTGCACGAAACGCCTCCGAAAGTACGTCGCGCAGCCATTGCCCAGACTGCACGTACGCTAAAAAAGAACGGATGTTTTATTTTGGTGGACTGGAGTAAACCGAAGTTCGGATTATGGGGCATTTTGTGGTTTCCAATGATTTGTTGGGGCGCTCAAAATAAGGATAACTGGGAAAATGTATATCCCGAATTGTGCCGACAAAACGGTTTACAGTCAAAAGAAGACTGTTATATCAATTCCATTGCACGGCGACAAGTATTTGTAAAAGAATAAACGGAACAATGTTATTTTCGTTCTGCCTCCGCTTTGATTTCGCGGATTATTTCTTTGTTGGCAATTTCTCCGTCCAAACGGAAAACGATGAAAACTTTTCCGCCGAATTTTTGTTCAAAATCGGCAAAACTTGCTTTCATTCTTTCGGTATTTGAAACGGCTAATATCCATTTGGAAGTACTGACGCGCAGCAATCAGAAAGACTACCAATCGCAATACTATCTGTTTAGAAAACTAAGGAAAAGAGTGGAAACGCTGCCCTCTCAATTGGACGACCGGTTTATGCTGTTGAGAAACTACGCCAAAGACGTGGCAGGTATTTTCATCCGCATATTGGCTAAAATAACGTCAATTACGGCGTTACAGTATATAAACAAAGTAAATAACAGACCCATTGGTCAGATTAAACATGCATTATGTTAATTCCGCCAACGGGTTTACATTACTATATAGCCAATAAATATGCCAAACTATAGCGTCAAGATAAAGCAATTCGATATTATATTGATATATAAATATTTGAAAAATTATTCAGTCTAATTTGTAAGGTTACAAAAAGAGATTGTAACCTTACAAAAGTATTACTTACTTTTCAATGATTCTACTTTTTCTCTCAATTTTTCCACTTCTTTACTATTTAGTTTTACTCTCTCTTGCTTCTCCAACTGTTTCCTAACCAACTCCTCGTACTTTTCCACTTGTTTACAAATAATCTTGATACTGTCGCCATATTTAAATTGTTGCTCTAACCGGTAAAAATTTTCTTCGTTAGTTTGTCCCTGCATCTTAATATATCTGTATTTCAAGTCGTTCTCTTTGTATTGGCTGATAGTCCGCCGTTGGTTGGCAATCGCTCAGAACAATCCAAGTATGACAATGACTAATGCTACCCATGAAAGGAAAAACCAGTTGGAAGCTATACTTATCGTATAGCGGTGATGATGCTCGATTATGTTTGGTTTCTTAACTTCTTCAATTACATTTTCCAAGCGTTCTGTTACAGCATTTATGGCTGTCATATCAATTTGTGCCTGTACGGGGTTGGCTGGCTCTGTCGGTTTGTCTGCCTGTTTATCCAGTTTTTTGTTCAGTTCCTCAAACATCTCATAGACTGTTTGGGTATCTATTTTATTTTTATCCATAACTATTTGTTCTTTATCCGTTTATAAATGAGGTCTTCTTTGCTTTTTCTTCTTTCGTTGTAATTGACGTTGGAACTCCGCTTCGTCCGGGTCGTAATCTGTGCCGGATAGTTGGAAATCGAATAACCCGCCTAAAACTGAAACGGTATTCTCCAAAACAGACGGTTGATTTTGGAAAGGATTGTCTTCTTGTTGAATCGGAATGTTTTGCATCTTATCATTCTGTTTCAGTTGAAAATCAATCTTGCTGTAACTGAATTGCCTGTCAATCTTTGAGCCGTTAAAAGTATATCCGTTCTTTTCAAACAATACTCCCTGAACCTCATTTGTATTACCCTTGTATTTGAAATCTATTTTAATACCCCGTTTTTGAAGTTCTTTTTTCAGTTCGTTCCAATTCCTGCATTTCGGAACGATTACTTTCAAAGCATCGTAAATCTCATATTTCGTTTTATCCGGCTCTTTCAGGCGATGGATTTTCACATTTTCCTTACCTTGTGCAAAGTATAAACCGTATTTTTCGGTCAGTTCCTTACAAATCTTCTCGCTGCGGTAGCGGTCATTCCTGTCCGGAATCGTTTTGCCGCTGTTATCTATACGATTAAAAACAATATGGATATGCGGATGTTCCTTGTCGAAGTGTCGCCCTATAATGTATTGTGTATTCGTGATTCCCATTCTTGTCATATACTCTTTGGCAATCTGCATCATCTTCGCATTTGTCAGTTTATCTTTGTCCTGCGCCGAAAAATCCAGTGAGATATGGCCAACCATTTTGGACACTTTCGGATTCAACCCGGCTCGAGCTACGAAACTGCGAATAATGGATTCTTTGCTTTTCAGACGCACACCTTCCGCTGCCAATAACTGTGTTTGCTTGGCTTTGTCGAGGACATAGTTCACTACACCCTTAAAACTTTGCCCTTTAACTATCTTGGCTATCATCTTCCATTTGGTTTATCACATTATCAATCTTATCAGCCAGATAGAGGTATTCGCTTCGGTTGTTGGTATAGCCTTCGGCATTTGCTTTCCTCGCAATCTGGTTCAGGTTGTTTCCCATGCCGGAAAGTTTTCGGATACAGTCCATCTGTTCCGGCGTAAGCCGTTGACGGATTTTGCAACCGATGATTGCCTGTCGCGCTACTTCGGTACAAGTTATTCCGGCTTGGGTTGCTTTTGCTTTCAGGATGTAAAAATCTTTCGTGCAAAGATTAACCGCTATCCGGTATTTCAGTTTTTCGGCGGGGCTTAATTTCGGTCGTCCGCCTTTCTTATCTTTCGTCATGATTTTACAAGTTTTGAATGGAGACCAACGGGATAATTCACTGTTTCGATGCACTCGAAACATAAACTTGCTCCGCTGAAAAATCGGCGGTAGCCCGTTGTATCATCCGTTGATTGTTATTCATCTTCTTAACCCTAATTTTTTCTTTTTCACCTCCGGTTTTACTATCAGTTTTTGACGTAAATAATCATTCAGGTC
>JAIRLY010000327.1 GCA_031259075.1 Dysgonamonadaceae bacterium
GTACTTGCCTGTATATATAAAGCAAAACATCTTTACATTTTCCATATTCAATAAAAGAAACACATCTATTTTGAGAAAATATTCCTCCTAAAACAGAGAACATAAAGAAAAGGAGCAACGGATATGTTTTTTTACATCTCTTACGCATAATAGGATAAAGGCGTATATGTTTTTGAACCATCAGTGTTTACTTTTGATGTAGGAACAACCTCCGATTATACCTGCCATACTTTCTTTTGAAAGTGTTTCCGGTGATTTAAATTTTGTATTCATACTCTTTGTTGTTTAATGTTAATATTTAATATATTGATTGCAAATTTATAAAAATTAAATGATAATACAAAAAAATAGCAATAGTTAACTAAATTTTACATATACATTATAAAATCTGTAACAGTTGGAAGTATAAAGATAATTAAACGCATCTTTCAACTTCCAACTGTTTTTTCCATAATCATTTCTATTAATTGTTGCCGTTTGAAAAGCATTATGGCTATCCTGATATTTGTCTTTTCTGCAATATGTGCCGAAAAATACTATTTTGCCACTTTCTCCAGCCGTTTCATGATAGAGAATATAAACAGGGCGGAAAGTAAGCAGCAAATAACGAGTATTCCCCATACCATCCACAACGGCATGTCTCCCCATAAATATCCGATGATAGCCACCAGGTAATTTCCGGCAGCTGTGGCTGCAAACCATCCTCCCATCATTAATCCTTTATATTTCGGAGGCGCCACTTTCGATACGAACGAAATACCCATCGGGCTTAAAAGCAGTTCGGCAAACGTAAGCGTGAGATAAGTTCCTATTAACCAATTCGGAGACACTAAAATATCGCTTACGCCTCCGGTATTTGTCAAAGCGGCAGGAGTAGCCAGGCCGATAGAACCTAAAGCCAGAATAACAAATCCGAATGCAGCGATAATCATTCCTATGCCGATTTTACGGGGAGCGGACGGCTCTTTCTTTTTGTTGGCCAAATAAGCAAATATAGCCATAGAAACCGGCGTGAGGAATACAACAAAGAACGGATTAAATTGCTGGAAAATTTGCGGCGAAATTTCCATTTCCGGTCTCATTGTGCTGTATTTTATCAAAAGGAGTACGATGGAAGCGATAAAAACACTGCCTGAAATGAACTTTCCTTTTCCTGTTTTGGACTGAAATAAACTGAAAGCGCTGTATAAAGCAATCAATACGAAAGTGAGATTGATTACGTCAAATCCGATACGATTGATGCCATCGACTGTATTCGCTGTATAATCCCTTGCAAAAAAAGTCATTGTAAGTCCGTTTTGATGAAACGACATCCAGAAGAATACAACGACAATGAAAACCAACACGAGCGCTATAATTCTCTCTTTGGTTTGTTTGGGAGAAAGTTCAACTTCCTTTATTCCTTCTGCGGAATTTTTGGCGGCAAGCTGTTTGGAATTATAATCGGCGTAACTGTACGTCTTTTTAAAGACAAGGTAAATAAGCATCGAAACGATCAGAGATAAACAGGCGACTCCAAACCCAAAATTATAGGATTCGGACAGTTTATCAATATAGAGATTGCTGAAAGCAGTTAAGTCTGCAGTTCCTGTTTGAGAAGCAGCTAAAGCGGCTAATTCGCCGGTTCCGTTACTGTCGATTGTTCCGTTCAGGAACTGGTGAGCTAAAGCCGGAATTTTTGCATTATAGCTTAAACCTGCTTTAGCAAGAAAATAGTCGGTCACTTTGGTTGCAGCAGTAGGAGCATAAAGCGCTCCGATGTTTATCGCCATGTAAAATATACTAAAAGCATTATCACGCTGATTTTTGTAGTTTGGCGCATCATACAGATTGCCGACCATTACCTGAAGATTGCCCTTAAACAGTCCTGTTCCGGCAGCAATCATGAAAAGAGCGAAAAATAAACTTAACATGGAAAGATCGGTTCTTCCGGTAGGAACGGCCAGTAGTAAATAGCCTGAAAACATGATTACGATACCAATTGTAACCGTTTTTCCGTATCCTAACCATTTATCGGCAATAAGACCGCCGATAAGAGGCATGAAATAAACAGAAGCAAGGAAAATACCAAAAATGGTAGAGGTATGAGCGGCGGTAAGCCCAAATTTTGCCTGTAAAAACAAAACAAAAATAGCGAGCATCGTATAATATCCGAACCGTTCGCCTGTATTCGCCAAAGCTAAGGCATATAAGCCTTTAGGATGATTTTTAAACATAATTACTAATATTAAATTTTATATTTATTGAAATTGAGTTTTCATAATTGGTGACAAAGTTAAAAAAAAGAATTATGAATTGTAAATTATGAATTATCTTTGTAAATCTTTTTTTAAAATTACAGACTCAGGAATAAACAAAGTATGAAAAACAGCAGCGCTTTTCTTTTCGATTTGGATGGAGTAATTATTGATACAGAACCTCAATATGATGTTTTCTGGAAAAAAACGGGTGAAGACTATCAATTGGGAATAAAAAATTTTGAACAACAAGTCAAAGGAATTACTTTACCCAATATCATCGCTCTGTATTTTTCGCATTTGCCGGAAGAGAAACAAAAAGAAGTGGAAGCCGCCAACCATTCTTTCGATTTACAAATGAATATAATTCCCATTCCGGGAGTCCTGGCGTTTTTGGCGGAATTAAAAAAAGCCGGAATCAAAATGGGACTGGTAACCAGTTCGGACAATGAAAAGTTAGCCGTTGTTTTCCGGAAACTACCCATCAAAGAATATTTCGATACAATTGTTTCTTCGGACAGAATTACGCAAGGAAAACCGCATCCGCAATGTTATTTATTAGCAGCTAACGATTTAGGCGTTTTGCCGGAAAACTGTTTTGTTTTTGAAGATTCTTTCAACGGAATCAAGTCGGCCAATGCGGCCGGAATGTGGGTAATCGGCCTGTCAACGACCAATCCTCCCGAAAGTATTCAAAACGAATGCATTAAGGTAATTCCTGATTTTCAACGACTTTCAGTTTCTTCTTTTTTGGAAAAAAAAGATAGCGAATGGTTATGAAGCAGCTTATTCAATTGATTTTATAATTCAACTGTTTTTTGGTTGTGAGCATTTTCTTTCTGCTTTTGAATACGTTGGCAAGCAATGCGCATCCCAGTCGTGTGCGCTTGGCATACGATTCATAGGTATCTTTATCTAATTCAAAATCACTTTCCCAACAAATTTTGGGTGAGATATAGAAAAAAGTGGAATGCACCAAAACGCTATCGGCGTTTTCATTTTCTTCTTTCACTAAATCCTGTTTAGCCGGAGCGATAAAGGTAATTTGCCTGCCGGAACACTCCCTTCTCAATTTTTCTATGATTGAATCATATTGTTCATAGATGTCGTCCCATGAAAAATGATGATACGCCGGATTTCCCATTTGTTGAATAGGACGGATTTGGAGAATATCAAGAGCGTAAGCGGGAAAAACAGAAAAGAAATCGCCTAATTCTCTCATATTATCCTTGTTAACAGTATAATTAATACGGATTTTGAAATCAGGACGCTCTTTTTTTATGTCGGTCAAAACTAACCACGAGGAACAAAAAGCCTCGTATGAACCTCCGGTCATAAAATACTCGTACGATTGCTTGGTTACTCCGTGCAACGATAGCGTAATTTCATCCAAACCGGCGCTAACCAATTCCCGCCAATCTTTTTCTTTCAACCGATTGGCATTGGAAGTCATAGAAATATAAGGCACTTTTTTAGCTTTCCCTAAACGAATCAATTCTTTATTATAAGGGAAAAGAGACGGTTCGGCTCCACAGCCGATTTGCAATTTCAAGGCCCTGTGGAAAAAAGCGTCTGCTAATCGGGGAAGGTCTTCCTGCTTGAACATTTCATGTGAAAAACTTTTCCGTTTCTCTTCATCGCTGAAATAACACATCCGGCAACGCAGATTACAGGCTAATACAGGGTCTAAAAAAATGCCGAAATACCGTTTTCCTGATAAATGGAGAAGATAAATGCCTAAACTTTTCAGACGTACGCTTTTAATGTGTTGATTTATTTTCAGTAAAATATAAAAATTTCTCATTTTCTTGCGTGCAACCATTGTATAATTTCGATTTTACAAACTGCTATTAAAATTTATATACGGCAAAGGTATGTAAAAACGATGAGATTTACAAGTAGAAGCAGGGGCTGTTATGGTGAAAAAATTGACACTGTACTGTGTATTATCTGCATTTAATACCGGCTAACCTGTTTCACCCCTTTTATCGTTTTTATTTTCCTGATCAAACTGTCCATTACGGACGTGTCGCTGAGCATAACCGTCAAGGTACCCTGAAATAATCCATCTTTGGAATCCACATTGATGGAACGGAGCATCATTCCGTTTTCTTTGGAAATAACCGATGTAATATTTGTTATAATCCCAATATCATCATTTCCAACTACTTTCAGAGTTACCGGATAACTTGCACCTGATTTACCGGCCCAACGAGATTTTACAATTCGATAGCCATATCTCTTAAACATGGAAGGTGCGTTAGGACAATTCAAACGATGAATTTTTATTCCCTGTGAAGAAACAAATCCGAATATTTTATCTCCGTAAATCGGATTACAGCATTTGGCTAATGAATATTCAATTCCGGTCAAATTTTTATCAATCACGAGGACGTCTTCTTTTCTTGATACTTCTTCAATCGGAACAGGAGCGTAATAATTTTCCACGCTCCGTTCCGTGTGTTCTATCAACTCCTGTTCTTTCTTCTCCTGTTCAAGATAATTATCTATAATCGTATTGACGTCTAAATGTTCTTTGGCAATATCGGCATAAAAATCGGTTACATTTTTATATCCCATTTTTTTAATGAGACGCATTAATCGGGCTTCATCTTCTTCGATTTTTCGATTTTTAAAACGTCTCCGCAATAATTCTTTTGCAAATTCGACTTGCTTGGCCGCTTGCTCTTTCAACGATTGTTTAATTTTCACTCTCGCCTTACCGGTTATTGCGATATTCAACCAATCCTGCTTAGGCGTTTGGTTGGGCGAAGTTTGAATCTCTACTTGGTCGCCGCTTTGGAGTTTATATTTAATAGATACATTTTTTCCGTTTATTTTGGCGGAGATACATTTAGAACCGATTTTTGTATGAATAGCAAAAGCAAAGTCCAGAACGGTTGCATTACGAGGCAGTTTGAACAAATCGCCTTTGGGGGTGAACACAAATATTTCATCGTCGTACAAATCCATTTTGAAATCATCAATCAAATCGTTCGGCGACGAGTCTTTATGCTCTAAAACTTCTCGCACATTGTTCAGCCAGTTATCCAAACCATTTTCTCCTTTCAAGCCTTTGTATTTCCAATGGGCAGCTAACCCTTTTTCTGCAATCTCATCCATTCGTTTACTGCGAATCTGTACTTCTACCCAGCGTCCTTCAGGCCCCATTACTGTGGTATGAAGCGATTCGTACCCGTTGCTTTTAGGTACAGACAGCCAATCTTTCATCCGCTTGGGATTTGGTTGATACATATCCGTAACGACCGAATAGACCTGCCAACATTCCGCTTTTTCTTTCTCCAAAGGAGTATCAAGAATAATACGAATAGCAAATAAATCGTATATTTTCTCAAATTCAATTTTTTGCTTGAGAAGCTTATTGTTGATCGAATGAAACGATTTGGTTCGCCCTTTGATGTCAAAATTCAAATCCAAAGCACGGAGTTTTTTTTCTACCGGCGCAATAAACTCCGCAATGTATTTATCTCTTGAACGCTTGGTTTCATTCAATTTTTCTTTGATAAAATCGTATCTTCCCCGATCTCTGAATTTCAGGGACAAATCTTCCAATTCCGATTTGATTTTGTATAAACCCAATTTGTGAGAAAGAGGAGCATACAAATAAGAGGCCTCCGCCGCAATTTGTAAACGATATTCCGCGTTCTCAATGAATTTGGCAATTCGCATCAAATAAAGGCGCTCGGCAATCAAAATCAAAACAACGCGAACGTCTTCTGCAAATGATAAAAGCAATGTACGGAAATTTTCGTTATCTATAGCAGCATTTTTTTCGTACAATTTATGCGTTTTAATCAAACCACGAATGATATTTGCGACATCTTCGCCAAATTCTTTTTCAATTTCCGAAACTTTGCAAAAACCGGTAAAAATTAACTGGGAAAGCAAAACTGCTAAAACGGAAGAACGTTTTAAACCTATTTCATCAATTACAATTAATGCCGTATAAATCGTACGAAGCAAAATACCTTGCCCGTAAATATCTTTTCCGTATTCCTCTTTCTCTAATGCCTCGCTAACGTATTTTTTAACTTTTTCCTTATCTCCGGGTAAAATAACTTCTCTTACACTCTCCGATAATTTACGATATGCTTTAAAAAAATCCAACCGTTCTTTCTCATCCGATAAATTGTTCATCTTTCCTAATACCTGTTAGTTCACAACCGTAAAACCGATAATCATTAAGGCAAAGGTAAAAAAATTTATTTACAGATTTACATTTTTTACCTGAAATCCGCAAGTAAAATCAGATCTCTGTGATTTATAATACAGAATTACACGGAGAAAACACAAGAGGTGTGGAAATCTTTGCGGATTTCAGGATTTATGTGAAATATCCGGCACAAGCGATCCCGTAGAGTGCGAACTTGTAAAATACGTTTGCCTGTAAAAGAATATGGCTAAATCTTTCGGAATGAAAAAAGATTTAACCAAAATATTTTTTTTTCTAAAAAATCTCACTAATTTTGCGTGGTTTTTAAATATAAAATAACATTTTTTCATAAAGAAACAGAAATTATTTTTAACATTACATATTAATTAAGAAAGCGTTAGCTTATATTCTTGTTTTGGAAACTTAGACAATTTCTACGATGACGAGAATAAGTTAGTAAACGCTCACGCTGATGCGTGGGTATAACTTATTTGCCATCGTGGGCAGTCTAAGGCCTCCAAAACGAATAAAGTTAAAAGTCCCACGCTTTATATTTTTAAACCGCTTCTCTTTCGGGACTTGGAAGCGAACTAAGAACTAAGAGTTATGAGTTAAGAACTAAAAGTTAAAAACTAAAAACTAAAAGTTAAGAATGGCCGCCGCCTATATCACTATAGTTTATTCCGGTGAAGGTAAAGACAACTGTTCGAATCAAAAAAATCATTTTTCTCATCGGTTAATAAGAGCCGGTTGTCTTTACCGGAGACGGAAATAGAGAACTAAGAGTTAAGAACTAAGAACTAAGAGTTAAGAACTAAGAACTAAAAGTTAAGAGTTAAGACTGAAAAATCTAGAATGGAGAAAAGAGCGAAGCCTTGAAAGGGCGATAATCAATAGCGATGGACGTTGTCGGATTGTACTGGGAAGAAAATATTGTCTTCTGTCCCGTTAGGGACAGCATGTTGGTAGAA
>JAIRLY010000038.1 GCA_031259075.1 Dysgonamonadaceae bacterium
ATAAATGATAATTTAATCTATAATTAAAATGTTTTGGATAAAGGAACATATTTCTAAAATGCCGAGTTTCAATGCCTTTGAAACACATATCGCCACAATAGAAGAAACTGTTGAAGTAAACCCTGCGTTGTGCATTGAAACCGGCAAAAGTTTAATAGAAGGAATATGTAAAACTATTTTAACAAATAAAAGTATAACGTATAAAGAAGATATTAAATTTCAGGGACTTGTCAGACAAACGGTAGAGGAATTAACTCTTTCTACCGATTACCACAAAGATAAGTTGTGTGAATTGGCAATGCGGATTGCGTCTGTCGCACAGGTTCTTGCCGAAATCAGAAACGATTCGGGTTTTGCTTCTCATGGACAGGATGTAAAAACTGTTCCGGTAAATTCTACTCTATCACTACTCTGTTCTAAAATATCAGATGTTATCGGTGGGTTTATATTGCATTACTATATAACTCACAGTAATCCTAAAAAAGACACTCGAATACATTATGAGGATTGTCAGGAATTCAACGAGTATTTTGATGATATAAACCCTTTGAAAATAGGCGAATTGATATTATCAGCTTCGGAAGCCCTGTATCATCAGGATTATGAAGCTTACAGGGAGGAATATTTATATTATTCCGATACAAAAGACGAAATTGATTAAAATAAAATGCAACAAACATGACTTTCACGGAAAACAGTTACGAACATGCTCTTATCGAATTATACCGGCAGTTGGGATATGAGTATTTATATGGTCCCTATGTTGACAGGGATTATTATGTGCCTTTTTATGAAAATCAACTATTGCAAAGCCTTACCGATGTAAATCCAGCCAAACCGCAAGCTGCGATTGACGAAGCAGTATTGAAGTTGAGAAACATAGATACAGGCAGCCTTGTACAAAAGAATGAACTTTTTACCGACTATTTACAACACGGTATCGAAGTGTCGTATTACGATGGGAAAGAACAACAAAATGACATTATTTATTTGATAGATTACGAAAATATCAATCGGAATACTTTTCAGGTAATCAATCAATGGACATTTGTGGAAAAATCCGAAAAACGCGCGGATATTATTGTTTTTGTCAATGGATTGCCTCTCGTTGTCGTCGAAGTAAAATCGCCGGCAAGAGAAGAAACCGACGCTTCGGAAGCATACCGGCAGTTAAGAAATTATATGCGGGAAATCCCCTTGTTGTTCGTGTACAATGTTTTCTGTGTAATGAGTGATATGAGTTGTTCCAAAGCCGGAAGCCTTACCGCCAAAGAAGACCGTTACATGGAGTGGAAAACCAAAGACGGCAATTATGAAAGTACGCAATATGCAGATTACGACACCTTTTTCGAGGGTATTTTTGTAAAAGAACGGTTTTTGGATATAATAAAGAATTTTGTCTGTTTTTCAAAGGACGATAAAAGCGAAGCCATTAAGATTATGGCAGGCTATCACCAATATTTCGCCGTAAACAAAGCGGTTGAAAGAACAAAAACAGCCATAGACGGCGATGGTAAAATCGGCGTTTTCTGGCACACGCAAGGCAGTGGAAAATCTCTTTCAATGGTGTTTTACGCTCATTTACTTCAAAGCGCTTTATCAAAACCAACAATCGTTGTCATTACCGACAGGAATGATTTGGACGACCAGCTTTTTACACAATTTTCAAAATGCGGGAAATTTTTACGGCAAAAACCCGAGCAGGCAAAAAGCAGGGAAGACCTCAAACAATTGCTTTTTCGCAGAGAAGCAAACGGCATTATCTTTACCACGATGCAAAAGTTTGAAGAGTCGAACGAGCCGTTATCAACGAGAAAGAACATTATTGTAATGACCGACGAGGCTCACCGGGGACAATATGGATTTGAAGAAAAGGTAGATGCCAAAACAGGTAAAATATCAATCGGAACAGCCCGGATTATTCATGACTCTTTGCCCAATGCTTCTTTTATAGGTTTTACGGGAACGCCTATTTCTACAAAAGACAGAGATACGCAAGAAGTTTTCGGGGATTATATTGATGTATATGACATGACTCAAGCGGTAGAAGACGGAGCAACCCGCCCTGTGTTCTACGAATCGCGCGTCGTAAACCTCAATCTGGATGAGGAAACCCTTAAACTGATTGATGCCGAATATGAACGATTGGCGGAAGAAGGCGCTGAACAGGAACAAATCGAAAAAAGCAAGCGGGAATTATCACATTTGGAAGCCATATTGGGTGCGCCGGAAACCATAGACTCCCTGTGCCGGGATATTATCAAACATTATGAAGAAAACCGTCAATACGAACTGACCGGAAAGGCAATGATTGTAGCTTATTCCCGCTCTATCGGTATTGATATTTATCGTAGAATATCGGAATTGCGACCGGCTTGGACCGATAAAGTAAAAGTGGTAATGACCGGCAGCAACAACGACCCCGAAGAATGGAACGCTATTATCGGTAACAAACAATACAAGAAAAAACTGTCCAAAAAATTCAAAGACAATAATGACCCTCTGAAAATAGCCATTGTTGTGGATATGTGGCTGACAGGATTTGATGTGCCTTCGCTTGCAACCATATATGTTTATAAACCCATGAAAAGCCATAATCTTATGCAGGCAATAGCGCGAGTAAACAGGGTATTCTTAGATAAAGCCGGCGGACTTGTGGTAGATTATATAGGTATTGCAAAAGCCCTCAAAGAAGCTATGCGCGATTACACGGTTCGCGACAGGGAAAAATATGGAAACCCCGATATTAAAGAAACGGCATTGCTGAAATTTAAGGAAAAAACGGAAGTTTGCCGTGATATATTTCACGGATTCGATTACGGCAATTTTCAAAAAGGAAGCGACTACGACAGGGCGCAACTGATAAAAGAGGGAGTAAATTTTATCATTGCTCCCGATAAAGAAGATAAAAAAAACGCTTTTCTGAAAGAAGCCAAATTGCTGCACGATGCCATTACACTGTGTCGAAGCTTATTAGATGACAAACTGCGATTTGAAGCCGCGTTTTTTGAAACAGTTCGCACTTTATTGTCCCGAATGACCGGAAAAGGCAAGGTCTCGAAAAAAGAAATCAACGAACGAATTGGCGAATTGCTGAAACAGAGCGTAAAAAGTCAGGGCGTTATTAATTTATTCTCGAATGTAAAAACTGAGTTTTCACTGTTCGATGCCGCTTTTTTGGAAGAAATATCCAAAATGAAAGAGAAAAATATTGCCGTTGAATTGCTTAAACGCTTGTTAGCCGAAAGGGTGTCAATATACAAAAAAACCAACCTTGTTCAGGCGGAAAAGTTTTCGGAATTATTGAATCAAGCCTTATCTAATTATCTGAAAGGCATGCTTACCAATGAAGAAGTGATACAAGAACTTTTGAAACTGGCGAAAGATATTGCCGAAACAGAAAAAGCAATGAATGAGCTTGGTCTCAATGCGGAAGAAAAAGCTTTTTACGATGCATTAACCCGACCGAGAGCCGTACAAGATTTTTATACGAACGAAATATTGGTAGAAATGACCAAGGAACTAACGGATATGCTTCGCAAAAACCGAACGATTGACTGGCAAAAGAAAGAATCGGCAAGAGCCGGAATGCGCAGGCTTGTTAAAAGATTGTTGAAAAAATACAAGTATCCGCCCGAAGAATCGGAAAACGCTATGGAGATTGTTCTCCGACAATGCGAAGAATGGAGTGATAATCCGTTGGAATTAAATGATTCGATGAATGAGAGAATACACTGTCTGATTCCGGATAATGATCTCCCTTTGCCACGTGCGGCAGAACCGGAGGTCGGATATGAGAAAAATAGATATTGATGTAAATTTTTACCGATAGAAGAAAATTAAGACGCCAAATATGACAGATCTTTAATTTCCTTTAGTTTTCCCCTCCAAACTCCATTAAATAAGCTTTGATAAAATTGTCCAAATCGCCGTCCATTACTGCGCCTACGTTGGATGTTTGATAGTCGGTGCGGTGGTCTTTCACTCGCCGGTCGTCGAAAACATAACTGCGAATTTGTGAACCCCATTCGATTTTCTTCTTACCGGCTTCGATTTTGGCGGAAGCTCTTCGCCTTCTTTCCAATTCCAATTCATACAATTGGGATTTCAGCAAACGAATAGCATTGTCTTTATTTCCGAATTGTGAACGAGATTCCGTATTTTCGATAACTATTTCCTTTACTTCACCTGTATCCGGATCTTTGTAATTGTAATGCAAACGGACGCCTGTTTCCACTTTGTTGACATTTTGTCCACCGGCGCCGCTCGAACGGAAAGTATCCCAAGTAATATCGCCCGGATTGACGTCAATCTCAATCGTATCATCTACCAAAGGAACTACAGCAACTGAAGAAAAGGATGTCATCCGTTTGCCTTGAGCATTGTACGGCGAAACACGAACCAAGCGATGAACGCCGTTTTCACTTTTTAAATACCCAAAAGCGTAATCTCCTTCGATTTGCATCGTTACGGATTTAATGCCGGCATCGTCTCCCTCCAACCGGTTGGTGACAGTCACTTTATATCCTTTACTTTCGCTCCAGCGGCTGTACATGCGATAAAGCATTTCCGCCCAGTCCTGAGCTTCTGTGCCGCCGGCGCCGGCATTAATTTTCAAAACAGCGCCTAAATGGTCTTCTTCGGAACGAAGCATGTTCTTCAATTCCAGATTTTCGAGTAACCGAACCGATTGTTCATACGCTTCATCCACTTCTTTTTCCGTAGTGACGCCTTCTTTTTGGAAATCAAAAGCCAACTGCAACTCTTCGGCTGCCGATTTAATTTCATTGTACGCAACAATCCACGATCTGATTTCGCGAACTTTGCGCATTTGTTCTTCTGCTCGTTTGGGGTCTTCCCAAAAATCGGGCGCTTGTGTGCGAAGTTCTTCTTCTTCTAATTGAATTATTTTGGCATCAATGTCAAAGATACCCCCTCAGCGCGGACTTGCGCTCCAACACTTCTCGTAATTGGTCTGTTGTTACCATAAAACAGTATTATAAATATATGAGTTATAAGCTATGCGATGTATTATTTTTTACTGTTCACTAACTTATAACTTCATTTTTTTACCGGCAAAGGTAGTCAATTAAATCGGATATTGAAAATAACCAGTTCCGATTGCGTGCCGATGCGATAAGGCGGACCCCATAATCCTAAGCCGGAAGAGACGTATAGTTGTGTATTTCCTATTTTTTTATAACCATAACTGACTTCGTATATTTTTTTTGCTACGAGGTTCAACGGCCAGAGCTGTCCGTCGTGCGTGTGTCCCGAAAATTGCAAATCAATCCCTTCTTTTACGGCTTCTTCCGGACAATAAGGTTGATGATCCAGCAAAAACAAAGGTTGCAAGGGATTCGTTTGCGCTATTAATTCATTCAACGGTGTTCGATAACCTCCTTCTTTGTCGTTGCGCCCGATGATCCAGAAGCTGTCGCCTACGTGGGCTACACTGTCGATTAACAAAGTCATATCGGTTTTTCGGAGAAACTTCATTCCGGATTCGATATTACTTAAATATTCGTGATTACCCAAACAAAAATAAATACCCAAAGGAGCTTGTAACTGATTGATTTCTTCCTGCATTCTTTCTTTGTTGAGCGGTAATACATTATTATCTATTATATCTCCGGCTATTAAAATAAGATCCGGTTTCTGATTATTAATGAGTTGTACGTATTTTTGCAATTTCTTTTTATCAATTGCCACTCCCAAGTGAATATCGCTAAGAGCGGCTATTTTCAATTCTTTATACTTGCCTCCGGATTTAGAGATAACAATCTCTTTTTCTACAATACTCGGATGAGTGAATTTATGATAACCGGTTATCAAGATAATCAATACGATTGCATAACCGGAAATTACCTGAATTCGATAAAGCCGGATAGAGGAGAAAGATTGAGGCCCAAGACGAAACAAACGGCTTAATCCGTAAATCAGGTCGGTAATCAAAAAGTAGAGCGTAATATACAACATAACCGCCAACCAAGTAGTTCCGATAAAATACAGTATTTTTTGCAATTCCAACGGTAACACGTTTCTTCCAAGCATGGCTATAATAAACGAACTATAAAAAATAAAAAAAATAACAGAGTAAGTCGTTTTTGCAAAGAGAGAATGGACGACTGCTTTCCATCCTTTAGAAAAAAGATACACATTGATTATAGTGTATATTGAAAAAACAATAATAAAAAAAGACATATATTTCTACTTTAAAGATAAAGAATTTATAAATTAGAAGATACTCGGTCAAAGGTAAATATTTTTTTACAAAAAAAAGATTTTATGTTGTTTCCAGCAGCGCTGCTGCGAAACAAAAAAACTTCTTCATATTTATACTGTTGATGTTGTGCTTATTCAGTTAAGGTTTGATATTTTTCAGATATTCATCCATTTCCATTTTGCCCTTTTCGGTGCATATACCGCGGATAAACTGATTAATAACTTGTCCTCTATGCGACAAAGCGCTTTAAATGAAATAATAGATCGTATCAATGTCCTCAAATGTTAAATCTTTCGTTTCCGACGAAAACAATTACCGAAACAACCGGACAATACAC
>JAIRLY010000088.1 GCA_031259075.1 Dysgonamonadaceae bacterium
TTGGCATTTGAAAAAATTGATACGGATGATTTGGTTACCCCCCCAATCACCCCCCCAATCACCCCCCCAATCACCCCCCCAATCACAGAATTGGAACGAAAATTGCTGGCAGTGATTAATCAAAAATCGGCGGGAACACGAAAAGAGTTTGCCGAAACATTGGGAATTGGAACTGAGGTCGTAAAGGAGTACATAGAAAAATTAAAAGATAAAGGACTATTGCAGCGAATAGGGAATAACAGAACAGGTTATTGGAAAATAACGAATGAATTTCAGGAATAATGAGTGATACAATGGCTAATATCGTTTGCAACTCGGATGTATGGAATTAAGAACAATAAATCAAATAAAATGAAAAGAGTTATTGAGGAAGATGTTTTAAAAATAGCAAAAAATCTGAAATTACCTGATATGTCTGTATTTGAAATTATAAAAGGATACGATCAAATATGAAAAAGATATTACTTACCGGAGCCGCAGGTTTCATTGGATTTCATATTGCAAAAAGATTATTATTATCCGGTTATCAAGTAATCGGATTAGACAGTATTAATGATTACTATGATGTTCAGTTAAAATATGCACGATTAAAAGAAACCGGAATAAAACAACAGGACATACAAAATGGCAAATTAATTAAAAGTGTATGTTTTCCGGCATACAGTTTTATTCAAGCCAATCTGGAAGACAGGCAGGTTTTAGAGCAATTGTTTGGAACAAATAAATTTGACATAGTTTGTAATTTTGCTGCGCAGGCAGGAGTCCGATACTCAATTGATAATCCCGATGCTTATATTCAAAGTAACTTGGTGGGTTTTGCCAATATCTTGGAATGTTGCCGACACAATGGTGTCAAACATTTGATTTATGCAAGTTCAAGCAGTATCTATGGTAATGCAAAGAAAATCCCGTTTTCCGAGCAAGATAGAGTAGACAGTCCGATAAGTTTGTACGCTGCTACGAAAAAAGCGAATGAACTTATGGCGTATGCCTACAGTCATTTGTATCATTTTCAGACTACAGGATTACGTTTTTTTACTGTTTACGGACCGTGGGGGCGCCCCGATATGTCGCCTCATTTATTCACACAGGCAATAGTGGAAGGAAAACCTGTCAAAGTTTTTAATTATGGAAATATGGAACGTGATTTTACATATATTGACGATGTTGTTGATGCAGTAAAAAACATTGTTATGATGGATGTAACACAAAGAAAAGGAATACCTTATCAAATATACAATATTGGAAATGATATACCTGTTTCTCTACTATCATTTATTGAAGCAATAGAAATAGCGTTAGGCAAGAAAGCAATAAAGGAGTTGTTGCCGATGCAAGCAGGCGATGTAGAAAAAACATGGGCAAATATAAGTAAAGCAAAAAAGGAGTTAAATTATAACCCAAAGACCGGCATCTCGCAAGGTATAGACAAGTTTGTTAATTGGTATAAAGTTTATTACAATAAAGATTAAGAACATATTTATTATGAATAATAATTTAACAAAAGTCAACATAATGTGAGGAGATAAAGGACTATTGCAGCGAGTAGGAAATAACAGAACAGGTTATTGGAAAATAACGAATGAATTTCAGGAATAATGAGTGATACAGTTATAAAATTTGAAAATATTAGTAAGCAATACCGTTTGGGGCTGGTTTCTACGAGAACGTTGAGCCACGATTTGAATCGTTGGTGGCAAACAAGTGTTTTAAGGAGAGAAGATCCTTACCTGAAAATAGGCGAAACCAACGATCGGGCCTCCATGGGAAAAAGCGAATATGTTTGGGCGTTGAAAGATATTGATTTCGAAGTGAAACAGGGTGAAGTGCTGGGAATTATAGGGAAGAACGGAGCAGGAAAATCTACCCTGCTCAAAATTCTATCCCGCGTAACAACGCCTACGACAGGAATTATCAAAGCCAGAGGGCGTATTGCTTCCCTTTTGGAAGTAGGAACAGGATTTCATCATGAATTGACCGGCAGGGAAAATATCTATATGAACGGTTCGATTATGGGTATGACTAAAAAGGAAATCACCGGTAAACTGGATGAAATTGTAGAATTTGCCGGAGTTGCCCGGTATTTGGACACGCCGGTAAAACGGTATTCTTCGGGAATGACGGTACGGTTGGGGTTTTCGATAGCGGCGCATTTGGAACCGGAAATTCTGGTGGTCGATGAAGTGCTGGCAGTAGGCGATGCGGAATTTCAGAAAAAAGCAATCGGGAAAATGCAGGATGTTTCGAGAGGAGAAGGAAGAACGGTACTGTTTGTGAGTCATAATATGGCAGCAGTAAAAAATTTATGCACAAAAGGTATTATATTAAACAATGGAGAGCTATATTTTAATGGTTTAATAGATGAAACCATTAATAAATATCTTAATATAAGTAAAATACATACGAGCGAACCTATTTCTATCGAAAATCTACCAAGAGAAGGTATTTGTTCAAATGATGTGAGATTTTATGCAATAAAGTTTTTAAATGAACAAGGGGAAGAAATAATCCCAACATGTGGAAGTCCCTTACATGTCCAAATGTTTTATCGTGCTTCCGATAATTTCAAAAATTGCAGGTTTTCGCTGGATTTTTCAAGCGAGTATGGACATTTATTTACATTTTCTACAGACATGACTGTGCAAGATCCGATAAATATAAAAAAAGGCGAAGGTTTTATTACTTGTACGTTTAAAAAGCTTCCATTGCAAAAAGGGAACTATTATGTCACCATGTTTCTTGAGATTAACGGTGTTATTGCCGATTGGATAAATGCACGTGTGCCGATGAATGTAGAGGACGGTGATTTTTATGGTACAGGGCGAAATTCTCCGGGAGGAGGAAGTTTCAGGACACTACTTTATGATCATAAATGGATTTTATAAATAAAAAAAATAAAGATATGATAGGGAAAAAAATTTTAGTTACAGGAGGATCGGGATTTATAGGTTCCCATCTATGTGAAAGACTTTTAAATGAAGGAAACGAAGTGATCTGTTTAGATAATTATTTTACCGGATCAAAACAAAATATTGTTCATTTATTAAAACATCCATATTTTGAGGCCATTCGCCATGATATTACTATGCCTTATTTTATGGAGGTTGATGAAATATATAATTTGGCTTGTCCTGCTTCTCCTATTCATTATCAATTTGATGCAATTCAGACAGTAAAAACATCAGTCATGGGGGCAATCAATGTGCTTGGTTTAGCTAAACGAGTTAAAGCAAAAGTATTACAAGCATCAACAAGCGAGGTTTACGGAGATCCTGTTATCCATCCGCAAACAGAAGAATATTGGGGAAATGTGAATCCTATTGGCATCCGTTCTTGTTATGATGAAGGGAAACGTTGTGCAGAAACTCTTTTTATGGATTATCATAGGATGAATAACGTTAGGATAAAAATCATCCGTATTTTTAATACCTACGGGCCAAGAATGCATCCCTGTGATGGACGCGTTGTATCGAATCTTATTATACAAGCATTGAAAGGAATAGATATAACCATCTTTGGAGATGGCACACAAACTCGAAGCTTTCAATACATTGATGATTTAATTGAAGGAATAGTTAAAATGATGAATACGGATGATTCAATTATTGGACCGATTAATATCGGAAATCCAAACGAATTTACTATACTTGAACTTGCAAAAAAAATAATTGATCTTACCGGTTCAAAATCAAAAATAGTCTTTCTTCCTTCTCCTTTGGATGATCCCAAACAGCGGAAACCAAATATTAATTTAGCGAAATCAACGTTAAATTGGGAACCGAAAATTCAATTAAACGACGGATTAATAAAAACAATAGAATATTTTAAAACAGTTATATGAAAAATAATATACCTCCAGTTCTTTTTCTTATATTTAAAAGACTTGAAACAACGAAACAAGTATTTCAAGCTATCAGGAAGGCACAGCCTTCACAGTTATTTATTGCAGCCGATGGTCCCAAACCGGAGAAATCCGGAGAAAAAGAAAAAACGGACGCTGTTCGTAAATATGTTTTGGATAATATTGACTGGGACTGTGATGTAAAAACACGGTTTCAGGAGAAAAATTTAGGTTGCGGGCTGGGGGTTTCCAGCGCTATTTCGTGGTTTTTCAATCAAGTGGAAGAAGGCATCATATTAGAAGATGATTGTTTACCTCACCCCGACTTTTTTGAATATTGCAAAGAATTGCTGGATAAATACCGAAATAATAAAGATATTGCAATAATCTGCGGAAGTAATTTTAACCATGGTAAAAAATTTGGGGATGCATCTTATTTTTTCACAAAATACACTTATGTTTGGGGATGGGCTACTTGGAAAAGAACGTGGGAAAACTATCAGTATGATGTTAATTTGTTGGATAAACACTTATTGTTTGAAAAGATAGATAAAGCACTTGGAAGCCGAATGGAAAGATTTTATTGGAAATCCGTTTTCGAAAAAATGTCTAAATTTTGCATTGATACATGGGATTATCAATTTTGCTTTCATATATGGTACCATGATATGTATTCAATAGCTCCAAATGTGAATTTAATTCAAAATATAGATTCCGGAAAGGATGCCACACATCCTGATCCAAATACGAAAAGTACATTTATAAAAACTGAACCAATTTTACCATTGGAACATCCTTCGAAAATTAGAATTAATAAAGTGGCCGGTAATTATTATTTTAATAAATATCTCAATACATCTTCCTTTTTTGAAAAAATAATTAGGGAAGTATATATACGCATTCCTTCTCCAATACTATTAAAATACAAAATAATAAAAAACAAATTGAAAATTTAAATAAAATCTCATAAATACAGTCTTATAGATTAATTAAATATATAACTATGAATTATAAAAAATACTTTTGTACATTCGCCGATTCTAAAATGTATCGAACTCTAAATCGAATAAAGAAACAGGCGAAATATATGCACATATATGATAAAATTATTGCATATAATGAATATGATTTAGATAAAGATTTTTGCAATTATTTCAAAGACAAATTAAAGCCAAGCAGAGGCTTTGGGTATTGGGTATGGAAGCCACAAATTATACTGCAAACACTCGACAAAATGAAAGAAGGAGATATTCTGCAATATACGGATGCCGGATGCCATTTGAATAAAAAAGGCATCAAACGGTTACATGAATATTTTGAACTAACGGATCTTTCCGAAACAGGGATACTGGCATTTCAATCCAAAGCGCCCGATGATAAAAATTTGGAAAAGGCGTTGGAATTATTAGAAATGCAATGGACAAAAGGGGATATTTTTGACTATTTTGGAGCACGAGATGATGCAAAAATATATAATACGGAACAAATTGGAGCAAGCATCTTATTTGTCAAAAAAACAAACGACAGTTTACAGATTATACGAAAATGGTTACAGACATATTATGATGATTTTTCTTTAGTCGATGACACACTTTCCAAATCTCCTAATTTTCCCGAATTTATAGAAAACAGACACGACCAAAGTATATTATCTATAATCTTAAAAATCAATAATATACCGACAATATCCTGTTTTGAATACTGGCAGCCGGACTTTATAAAACTGAAAGATTATCCCATCTTAGCTCTTAGAGATAAAAAATATACAGCATCAATAAGATACTATATTTATTCAATTCTTCCTATGTGTCTTATTACAAAATTGAAGCTAATAAAAAGAATCTTATTAGATGCATACAAAAAAATAACAAGAAAGACCGATATGAGCACGCCTATTTCCAGAGAAAATATAACAAGTTGATTAGTTTTGAATTATTTGGTAATTAATAAAATTTAACATCATTTTCATTCATTATTGAATATAAACAATTTAATTGACAATACTCATGAAAATTCTTTATGACCACCAAATTTTTACTATTCAAAATTTTGGAGGGATTTCCCGATATTTTTCTCAAATAGTTTCCAATCTACCGGATCATGTAAGCACAGATATTTCAATACGATATTCCAATAATGAATACTTAAATAAATTAAACAAAATCAGTCCATTAGAAACTTTTATTGATCCGCTTGAAAAGTTCGCTTTCGGAACAACGTTTAGAGGGAAAAAAAAAATATTTAATTTCATGGAAAAAAAATTTCCAAATAAATACCAGAATTATGAATCTAAAAACAAAGAAATTTCCATAGCCTATTTAAAAAAACAAGATTTCGATATTTTTCATCCTACGTACTACGACGATTATTTCTTAGAATATATTGGAAATAAACCTTTCGTACTGACTATACACGATATGATCCATGAATTATATCCTGAAATGATAAACGATACGCTACTCTCTATACGAAAAACTCATTTGGCTAAAAAAGCGGCGCATATTATAGCAATTTCCGAAAACACTAAAAAGGATATTATAGATATACTTGATGTACCGGAAGAAAAGATAAGTATAGTTTACCATGCCAGTTCACTCATAGAGGGAAAAAGGACTGTCAATCTACCTCCAAACTATTTCTTGTATGTAGGTGAAAGGAAAAATTATAAAAATTTTTTCTTTTTTGCTCTTTCCATAGAACAAATCCTGAAGAACCAAAAAGACATTTACGTCGTCTGTACCGGACGTCCTTTCGATACGAACGAAATCCAATTTTTGACGGAATTAAATATCCGTGATAATTTCATTTCTGTTTTTGTAAAGGATGAAGAAATGTTTAATGTTTATAATCAGGCAATTGCATTTGTTTTTCCTTCTTATTACGAAGGCTTTGGAATTCCTATTTTGGAAGCTTTTGAATCTTCCTGTCCGATTATATTAAGCGATACAAGTTGTTTTCCTGAAATAGCCCAAGATTGTGCGTTATATTTTTCTCCTAAAAACATCAAGCAACTCAGGCAATGTTTAGAAAAAATTATTGACGACAGTTCTTTAAAAGCATCTTTGATCAATAAAGGAAAAATACGGTTTAGAGACTTTTCATGGCCGGATGCAGCAAATAAAACATTGGACGTCTATAAACGAGTATTAGCCGGTGAATAAACAATTATCCATTTATTGTTTATTATGGAAAATGAGCAACACGACTATGTTCTGCCTCGTATCTTTGCATTCAAAAATAAACAAGGAGTCGAATGATCGACAAATGTTGTATTTTTGCGAGTCATTCGGGAAAGGGCGGAATAGATTTCTGCCAAGATAAGTTCCACTATATCGTCTGAAAGATAGCATAATTTATCACCGTGCATAGCATACAAAGTTAATAATAAGTTTAATTTGAATGCAATTTTTTTCGCGAATGAAATTACGGAACAAAAGTACAGGGAAATATTTTTCAAAGAAAATACTTTTGAAAAAAAAATGATTATCTTACAACGGTTATGACAAAATGCGCCTGATTCTTATGAAAATAAATCATCTTTCTTCTACAAATTTGAAAAATACGAAGTATAAGGCAAAAGAAAGTATCTTTTGTCTATTTTTATTTGCCTGCACGTAAATTAAAAATTTTCATGTATATTTGCTGCCATAATGTAGAGATTTTTTAAAACTACGATATGAATACCTACTTAAATTTTCAAAAACATCTAACAGATGAAATTAATGCGATTAAAGCAGAAGGGCTGTACAAAGCAGAGCGGATTATTGTTTCTCCTCAATCGGTAAAAATCCGGTTGCAAGACGGACAAGAAGCGCTGAATTTTTGCGCCAATAATTATTTGGGATTATCGGACCACCCCGGATTGATAGAAGCTGCGGAGAAAGCGATGAAAAATCGAGGCTATGGAATGTCGTCCGTCCGTTTTATTTGTGGAACTCAGGATTTGCATAAAGAACTGGAGCAAACGATTGCCGGTTTTTTCGGAACGGAAGATACAATTTTGTATGCTGCCTGTTTCGATGCGAATGGAGGTGTATTTGAACCTTTATTAACCGAAGAAGACGCTATTATTTCCGATTCTTTAAATCATGCTTCAATTATCGACGGAGTGCGTCTGTGTAAAGCTGTCCGTTATCGTTATGCCAACGCCGATATGGAGGATCTAGAAAGTCAATTACAAGCTGCTCAAACCCAACGGTTTCGACTGATTGTCACGGATGGGGTATTTTCGATGGACGGAAATGTCGCCCCTTTGGATAAGATTTACGCATTGGCTCAAAAATACGACGCCATGATTATGGTAGACGAATCACATTCGGCAGGAGTAGTAGGCAAAACCGGAAGAGGTACAACCGAACTATTCGATTTGAGAAACCGGATAGAAATCATTACCGGAACTCTGGGAAAAGCTTTTGGAGGCGCTATCGGCGGATTTACTACCGGTAAAAAAGAAATTATTGAGATGCTTCGTCAACGTTCGCGCCCGTATTTATTCTCCAATTCTTTACCTCCCTCAGTAGCAGGCGCCGGAATATATACTTTCCATTTATTGGATAAATCCAATGATTTGCAAAATAAATTGCATGACAATACGAACTACTTTGTCGAAAAAATGCAGGCTGCCGGATTTGATATTAAGCCTACTCAATCGGCTATTTGCGCCGTGATGTTGTATGACGCCAAATTATCGCAGGAAATGGCTGCTCGGTTGCTGGAAGAAGGTATTTACGTGACCGGATTTTATTATCCCGTTGTTCCGAAGGGTCAAGCAAGAATACGAGTTCAACTTTCTGCGGCTCACGAAAAAGAACATCTGGATAAATGTATAGATGCATTTGTAAAAATAAGAAAATTGATGATATGATGCGTTATGAAAAAAATATTAATCATTGGCAGTACCGGACAAATCGGTTCTGAGCTAAGCGCTCGGTTGCGTTCCATATACGGAGTAGAAAATGTAGTTTGCGGATATTACGCTCCTCCTTTTCCCGACGGTTTTTTTGAAGCCGGTCCAACGGTAGAAATAGATGCGCTACGAATAGAACAAATTGCAGATGCCGTTCGAAAATTCCAAATAGATACAATTTATAATTTAGCCGCTATTTTGTCGGCAACCGCAGAAAAAAAACCTCAGTTGGGCTGGGATGTAGGGGTTGGAAGTTTGTTGAATTGTCTGGATGTAGCAAGAGATTTGAAATGCGCCCTTTTTACGCCCAGTTCTATTGGCGCTTTTGGGCCGAATACCCCCAAAGACAATACTCCTCAGGATACTATTCAGCGTCCCAATACGGTTTATGGGATAACAAAGGTAATTGGCGAATTGGTAAGCGATTATTATTACGACCATTGGAAAGTAGATACTCGCTCGGTTCGTTTTCCGGGTATCATTTCCAGCATGACTTTGCCGGGCGGAGGCACTACCGATTATGCAGTAGAAATATTTTACAAGGCTGTAAAAGGAGAAATCTTCGAATGCCCTATTAAAGCGGGAACGTTCATGGATATGATGTACATGCCGGATGCTTTGAATGCCGCCATTCAATTGATGGAAGCCGACCCTGCTAAATTAATTCATCGTAACTCATTCAATATCACAGCGATGAGTTTCGATCCGGAAATGCTTTATCATGCGATTAAACAACATTATCCGGATTTTCAAATGGTTTACAAAATAGACCCTCTGAAACAGCATATTGCCGATTCTTGGCCTAATAAATTGGATGATTCTTGCGCACGGGAAGAATGGGGTTGGAAACCGAATTATGATTTGGAACGCATGACGGAAGACATGGTGCGAAAGTTAAAAATGAAAAATAAAAAATAAATAAAACGTGAGCGATATTATACATCTACTATCGGATTCGATTGCCAATCAAATTGCCGCAGGAGAAGTTATTCAACGTCCGGCTTCCGTAGTGAAAGAATTGATGGAAAATGCGGTAGACGCAGGAGCTGATATAATCCAAGTGATTTTGAAAGATGCGGGACGTTCCTTAATTCAAGTCATTGATAATGGGAAAGGTATGTCAGAGACAGATGCGCGTATGTCTTTTGAACGACATGCCACTTCTAAAATCAATACCGCACACGACTTGTTTGCACTTCAAACCATGGGCTTTCGAGGAGAAGCCTTAGCTTCTATTGCTGCTGTCGCTCAAGTAGAATTGAAAACCCGTCGGAAAGAGGATGAGATGGGTACGTTGATTCGAATATCTGCTTCCCAACTGGAGAAACAAGAAGCTACTGCTATCAATCCCGGAAGTACGTTCGCTGTGAAAAATCTCTTTTTTAATATCCCTGCACGCAGGAAATTCCTCAAATCCAATGAAACGGAATTAAAAAACAGTATCACAGAGTTTGAACGAATCGCATTGGTTTATCCTTCTATTGCTTTTTCTCTTTATCATAATGACAGCGAAGTAGCCAATCTCCCTGTTTCCGGCCTGAAACAAAGAATAATTAATCTGACAGGCAAAAAAAATACACAATCTTTGTTGCCAATTCATATCGACACCTCTTTTATTCGGATTTCCGGATTCATCGGAGCGCCCAGTTCAAGTAAAAAACGGAACGCTCTTCAATATTTTTTTGTAAATGGGCGATATATGCGTCATCCGTACTTTCATAGAGCCGTTGTTTTAGCATTCGAACCTTTTATTCCGGCCGGCGAACAACCCAATTATTTCATTTATTTGAATGTAGATCCTGCCTGCATCGACGTAAATATCCATCCGACAAAAACGGAAATAAAATTCGAAAACGAACAACTGCTTTTTCAAGTAATCACATCTGCTGTAAAAGAAGCAATTGCAGTTCCGACTTTTGAATTTGACAGAGAAGGTGCAATTGATATTCCCGTTTATATAGCCGAAAAAGAAACGTCGGCAGAAACGCCTAAAATTCAGATACGTCAGGATTACAATCCTTTTAAAGAAGCATCCAAATACAAAAGACCTAAATTAGATTGGGAACAATTATATGAAAAAAACGCTCCTGCCGATACTGTCCCTGAAACAAAAATCCAATTTGCCGATGAAGAGACAAAACCGGAAATCAGTTCCGAATCTTCTCCCTGTCTATTGCAATACAAAGGACGCTATGTGATTACTTCGCTGAAATCAGGATTGACCATCATCGACCGGCGACGCGCCCATATCCGTATCCTCTTTGACGAATACATGCGACGAATGATTCAAAAACAAGGCATCTCTCAAAAATTAATATTTCCCGAAATAATCACTTTTACCTCGAAAGAAGCTACTATTCTTCCCTATATCTTGGACGACCTGGCTTTCATTGGTTTTGATTTGGCTGATTTGGGAGGTAATTCGTATTCGGTGAATGGGATACCATCCGGTCTGGAAAATATAAATATAATAGAAACCCTTCAAGATATGGTAGATTGGGCGCTGGAAACCGGATGCGAAATCAAAGAAGAAGTCATGGAAGCTTTAGCTATTGTGCTGGCTAAAAAAGCGGCTATTCCTTATGGAAAAAATCTGCCGGAAGAAGAAGCGATGGCATTGATTGCCAAATTATTTTCATCTTCCGTTCCTAACTATACTCCGGATGGAAAACCAATTGTATCTATATTATCGGAAGAAGAATTAACAAAACGCTTCAAATCTTAGAAATGAGCGATGTTTTGAAGACAGAAGACAAAAGAAAATCTATATATGTAAATTAAAATTAACACGAGAATATTGATGAAACAAAAATTATCCGGATTAAGCGGGATCCTTCTCGCTTTGATCCTCAGCTGTAATGGAATACAAGCTCAATTATTGCCTCCGCAAGCATTAAGTTACGAACGAAACGGAAAAAATGCAATTGAACTTTCATGGAAATCGCCCGATATATACCGGCCTTATCCACTTTATAATTTAACGGAATGGCTTCCGCAAGGTTATTTTTACACAAAGCCGGCTTCATCCATAGTACAAGATTGCGTTATATCGGATGGGAAATTTATCTATTCTTCTTCTATCAAAGAAGGGAAAGCAGGGCAATTCCATCAGTTTGATTTAACCGGTCGTTTTTTAGAAACCATACATATTCCCGGCCTGCCGGTCATCTATATGATGACTTACGATGGACGGTATTTCTATGGAACTCAATACGGTATGCCCGGAATATATAAAATCGACATGGATAGAAAAGAATTGGTGTCCATTATTCCAACGCCGATGAATTTGTACCATATTACTTACATTCCAACTTTGGACAACGGTAACGGCGGATTTGAAGCCGGAGATCCTTCGCAAGGACATTATTTAAAAAAAGACGGGAACTATTTGTCGGCCGGCCCTTCTTATTCCGGTTATAACTGCTCCTCTACCGCTTATCATAATGGAAAATTATATGCCTTTTGCCAAACATCCGGTTCATTGAAAGAAATTCTTGAGTTTGACGCCACAACCGGACAACTGACAGGTAACGGGCTTGATTTGAATGATTGGGCAGGCTTTCCCGGAATTATTTCGAGCCAGATGGCGGTCAATCTGAATTTCTATGAATCTTCTTCCGGAACAATGTTTGCGTTGATTACTTGTTATTATACAACCACAACAGAAGGTGGAACGATTGTCAATTTTTTCGAAATAGGGAAACGTCCCGAATTGACCGGATTGCAAGGATACTACGTATATAAAAACGATGAAAAACAAAATACAACATTGATTCCGGCTACTGTGTATTCATACAAGAGTGAAGGACTCAACGAAGAAACCGATTACTCATATAGAGTAGACGCCGTATATACAGATAATCAATCGGCCGGAAGCCAAATGTTAACAGTGCGCTTGCCGGAACATGTAGATTTCGGCGGAACGGCTTATCTGGCGGACAATCCGCTCGAAGATGCTGCAATCCGGATGGAAAAAACGGACAACAAAGCTACCGTATATCAAACCAATACGGATAAAACAGGAAAATTTCTATTTGCAGGTATCGAAAAAGGGATCTATAAATTGACGGTTTTGAAAGAGAACAGAACGCTTTATGTAAATTTGAGCTATACTGTTGAGTCGGAAAATACAACTGTTTCTATTCGGATAGACAATTCTATGCTTCAAATAGACGTTTCTCCCATCCATGTACTGTTGGGTGAAAATAAAGAAAAAACCGTTCACCTGTCCCTGTCGAATACAGGAAATACAGTATCGGAATGGAATGTAGAAATGAATTATAAGACATTGGGCACGGGAAATGAAATCGGAGAAAGTAATGTGTCGCATGCACCGGAATGGAAAACCGGAAAATCGTTCAACTTCAAAGCATTGGATGAAACGGCAGTCGTATTTCATAAAAACCATTATTATACGATGGGCGGAAGAACTTACGGCGATCCTTCTTCTTATTTGTTAAGAAAATATACGGCGGAAGGGGAACTTGTCCATACTTATACGATTGTAACGCCCGAACAAAATAATGTTCAAGGTTTTGTAAGCGATGGCGAAACATTGTATGAAATATCGGCAGGGGCGGACAACGGGAGTTATTCCCCGTCTATACCCGGCAAATTGAATCCGATTGATTTTGAAAATAGCGCCATCGACGAAAACAACCCAATTGTTACGGACTTTAATGAAGCAGGTTTTGTGAAATATGCAGCTTACGACCCGATACACGATGGTTTTTATATCGGCAGCGACCATGTATTTTATCGTATCGACCGAACCGGAAAAATTCAAAAAACGTACAATGGTATTATTTCTTCCTACACACGGAATATCGCATTAGATACTTTCAGCGAAGGAGGCCCTTACTTGTGGTTGTATTGCGGGAAAGCAATTGCCGGTTATGGCGACAATAACGACAAAGCCAATATTCTGAAATTTTCGCTAAAAGACGAAACAATGACCAATACAATCCATTCCATAAGAGACATGCCGGATTATGATAACAGCGCCGTTGTTTCTACTGCCGGATTCTTCGGAACAACAGCTTTAATTCCGGGATATTTTGTTATCGGCGGAGCCGCCAAGTTTTCAAACAGCTATATGCCTCTTCGAACATCTTTGTTTACTTACAAAATGTTCCCTTACGAAAACTGGATTTCTTTGGAAAAAACAACCGGAGCAATAGAGGGCGGTAAATCGGATGATTTTTCTTTTCAATTAAAATCCAATATGCTTAATGACGGAGAAGAACGGGAAGCCACAATTGAGATTACGTCCGATTTTCAGGATAAATTTGAAATTCCGGTCAAACTGATAGTCGATAATGTAGGAGAAGGGAATTGTTTGCCGCCTCAAAGCCCGGTAGCTTCCGTAAACGAAAATTATCAGGTAGAACTTACTTGGCCGGCATCCGGAGAAGTCGATCAAATAAGAGGTTATAACATCTACCGGAACGGTAAAAAAATAAATCGGGAATTAAATTCCACTACCGATTACGTTGATACAATTCCGGGAATGGGCGTTCAAACCTATACGATAAGAACTATGTATGAGTCCGAATGTGAATCTATTGATTCCGAAGCAACTGAAATAGTTGTATCTGACCCCGAAATAATTCGTCCGGTAACCGGATTAAAAGCTTCGGTTGTCAATAAAAAACACGTACAACTCAATTGGATCACTCCTACTTACGGAAAAGGGCTTTTCGATGACTTTGAATCATATCAAGCGTTTACCATTCAAACTATCGGAAATTGGACGCTATTGGATGGAGATAAATCATGGACCTATTATAATTCATCTATTTTTTATTCGAATCGCGGATCGCAAATGGCATTTATGGTTTTCAATCCTTCAGATTGCATGCCTGCGGCTTCGGATATTACAACATGCGATGAGAAAAAACAATTCCTCGCCTGTTTTAGCGCAAATGTAGATTTGTTGGCAAATAACGACTGGTTGATAAGTCCGTTATTGGATTTCGACCGACCGTTTACTTTTTCGTTTATGGGAAAAACGCAATCTTCCCAATATGGTTTCGAAAAGATAAATATCGGTTATTCGCTTACAGGCAATGCTCCGGAAGATTTCATCTTTATCAACGGGAATACGCCCGTTACCGTTGCGGATATCTGGTGGAAATACGAATATCAAATTCCTGCAAATGCAAAACACGTAGCGATCAATTGCGTTACAATGAACGGGTTAATGCTGGCGATAGATAATATTTATACCGGATATCCGGAGTATTATTCCGATCTGTCGGGATATAACATTTACCGCAATAATGAAAAGTTGAATACGACTTTGTTGAAAGCCAACACCTATTCGGAATACGATTTAGAAGACGGAAGCTATACCTACGAAGTAGAAGCCGTATTTGCCAATGGAACCACTTCAAGGGCAACATCCGAACCGGTTGAAATCAACAGCGCTCACGAAGCGACACCGCCACGCAATTTGAAAGCTCAAAGAGTAGACAGCCGGATAGAATTATCGTGGCTTCCTCCCCTGTGGTCTGATCCAAAGGAATTCAGGTACGACGACGGAGTACCGTCCAACAGTATAGGAGGAGTCGACGAAGAGCAATTGATCGGTATTCGCTGGGACGGTTCCGACTTAAATACTTATCATGGATTTTCTATTACAGGCGTACAATTTCACATTGCAGAACCTGTCGAATACGTTGTTCCTTTCTTATTCGAAAACGGGACATTGGTCGGAGGAGGCGAAGAAATGCAGGTAGAACCGGGAAAATACACTACTTTTTTATTCGAAATCCCGGTCATTATCCGGAAAGAGACCGAATATATTACGGGATATTCATACAAAACCAGCGCTGATTATGATCCTGCATCGCACGATAGTACTCCCGGCCGTCCCGGAAAAAGCGATTTGATCTCCATTGATGGACGAGATTGGTATTCGGCGGCTCAGTTGTGGGGAGCGGAATTTAATATCAATTGGAATATTGCCATGCTGGTGGAATTAAGAGCTGAAGCCGATTCGAAAGAGTCTCCCGTATTTTACGGATATAATTTATATAGAGACAATGTGAAATTAAACAGTGAACCGGTAAGCGGATTAAGTTATGCCGACGAAGACGATGGAAAAAGGAAAGAGTATTACGTAACCGCTGTGTATGAAACAGAAGGAGAAAAAAATTCCAATTCCGCCTTTATTTATAATGTAGGAATCACTCCTGTAAATAATGAATTGGTAACGATTTATCCCAATCCTGCTGATAATAAAATTTTTGTAAAAGGAGAGTTTGATGTATTGGAATTGATTTCGTCCGCCGGAATAAAAGTACAGACAATACAACCGGATGAAAAAGACCTTACAGAGATAAATATTCGACATCTGACTTCCGGAGTCTATTTACTTCGCATGATAAAAGGAAACAGCACGGACTGTCGTAAAATAATTATAAAATAAAAAGACATGAAACAGATAAAAATCTTCATACCGGTACTATTCGTATTCGTATCGGTTTTAAATATAAAAGCAGAGGACCGTGAAATAATCCTTTCCGAATGTGATTTTGAAACGCAAGAATCTTATCAGGAATGGAAAACATACGATTTGGACGGGAAAGTATTATCTTTCTTTCATTCGGGGTACACTAAAGCTTGGTTCTGGAAATATGAAAGTAACGAAGCAGAGGCGGGAAACGGCGTGTTTGCTGCTTCGTCGGTTTTCGCAAACAACACACCGGATAATATAACACCTGCCGACGACTGGTTGTTTTCACCTCCATTGACGGTGCCGGAAACGGGAAATTATTCAGCGGTTTGGGATACACGGTCATTGCATGACTATTTTCTTGATGATTACGATGTTCGTGTTATCGAAGACGATGTATTAACCGGACTGGAAAATGGATTTTCGGAAGAGACGCCTCTGTCCGAGTGTTCCGGTATTTTGATTAACCATTCCGATCTGCTTTTGGAAGTGCGCAGCGAACCGCAGGAATGGCAAAATCATCAACTTTCTCTGAACGCTTATAGAGGAAAAATCATACGGGTGATTTGGCGCTATATATCAGCCAATATACACACTATTTATATCGACAATTTCAAATACATAAAGAGTACGGATACGGGAATAAATGACATCCGTCAAACGACTCCGGAAATGCCGGTTGCAGTATATAATCTACATGGACTGTTGTTGTTTCGTTCAACTGTCCGTTCGGAAAAAGAACTTATGAACGTCGATTTGCCAACGGGAGTTTATCTCGTGAAAAGCGACGGCAAAACATGGAAATTAATGAGATAAAACGTCCACGTAGAGTTGCATATTTTCGAATTTGACAACCACCACTTCGACGCCGTTTTCAATAAAACCATTGTTGGAAATGGCGTCGTAGATTTCATTCCGAATGTATATTTTCCCGGAAGGACGGAGGTCCGTCATCGCTTTTCCTTTCTGTCCAACCAGATTAAAATTATTGGTATCAACACTTTCCGAATTTTCCAAGTCGGCGACTAAGGCGACTTTCCGAAACAATCCCTTTTCGCCTATCCGCGACGACAGCCACAAACTGATTATAAAACTCAACAACATTCCGGAAAGCACCGTCAATACAGAACGGGAAACATCCGGCATTTCAACCGTCTTGAACGAAAAATAATCATTATTGAGAAGTGCGAAAGTCAAACCGGTACCAATCAAGACAATACCACCGATACCGGCAATCCCGAATCCGGGTATGATAAATATCTCCATTAAGACCAATATTATTCCGATAATGAAAACGATCAACTCCCAATTTTGTACTAAACCGTCTAAATATAAAGGAGTAAAATATAAAATTGCAGCAGTGACGGCAGCAATGGACGGAAAACCGATTCCGGGAGATTGCAATTCAAAATAAATACCGGCAATAATAAGCATTATCAATACGGCCTGAAATCCCGGATTAGTCAAAAAACCTTTCAACTTATCGTAAAAAGAAGGCTTATATTCCGCTATTTTATACTCGTTGTATCCCAGATATTTAGAAATCACTTCTTTGTCTGAATCCGCTATTCCGTCGCAGAAGCCAAACCGTAATGCTTCTTGGGCTGTGAGTGTCAATGTTTTTCCCGAATCGACCACATTAGGAATATAGATTCGGTCATCTACCATTGCTTCCGCAATATTCGGATCGCGAATCCATTTAAATGTTGTATCGCGTCCCACGATGATGGTATCTTTCCCGTGCGCTTCCGCCGTCGCACGAATAATAGAACGCATATACGACTGATATTTATCGGGAGCCTGTTCTCCGTTAGCGCCGTTCACCACCGTTGCAGCGCCGATACTTGCGCCCGGACGCATATAAATCCCTTTACAGGCAATAGACAGCAGAGCGCCGGCAGAAGCAGCATTATTATCAATAAAAACGTGTACCGGTATTCGATTGTACAATATCGCCGTTCGCATAGAATCCGCATCAACCAACGTTCCGCCATACGTATTTAAGTGGAGTAAAACCGCATTTGCATCCATTGCATCCGCTTCTTTTAAACCGTTTGCAAGATAGATGCGGGAAGTTGTATTTATTTCGGAATTGATGTTAATCTTATAAATGATAGCCTGTTGCCTATCTGTTTGAGCAGCAAGATTAAATACGAAAAAAGTAAAAAAAGCAAGTATAAACGAATGTTGTTTCATACGAAAATAAACTAAAAGTTAAAAACTAAAAACTGAAAAAGACTGATTATTATGAGTTTGGATCAAAATCCATACATTTTCATTCTCTTGTGTGTTTGTTAAACATGATTGTTTCATAAAAAATTATATATACTTGCAAATATACATGAAATTTTTCAATTCCACACGGACAAATAAAAATGTCCGGCAAAATTTATATAAGAACTAAAAGTTAAAAACTAAAAACTAAAAGTTAAGAACGGAAGCACTTTTCTCGCCGCGAAGAATCCCATAGCCGTCAGGTTAAGGCTGAAAGCCTTTCGCCCTTTCGTGCTTTCTCGCTTTCGTGCTTTCGCCCTTTCGCGCTTTCGCCCTTTCGCGCTTTCGTGCTTCGGAGCAGTGAGGGTGACCCACTCGGAGCATGAGAGGTGACCCACTCGGAGCAGTGAGGGTGACCCATTCGGGGCATGAGAGGTGAGCCATTCGAGGCATGAGAGGTAACCCACTAAAAGTTAAGAACGAAGAGTTAGGAATGGAAATAGAGAAAGGAAAGCCTTTTGTATAATCGACCGATAATAAAAGAATTACATCATCAGCTCGCTCATTATCCCGTCCGAAACCAATATTCCTTTTCCGGTCAGTCGCAAGTGATTATTCACCGTTTCCAACATTCCGGCGTTCAAAAATTTTTTTGCTTTTTTCCGGCAATCGTTTTTTGCTTTTTCTCCGAAAAGAGACGATAACTCATCTGTATTTATTCCTTTCATAGTTCGCAAACGGGTAATAATAAAATCATTATAAGCAGTCTTTTTGTCTATCAGTTCAATTTCCGGCTTGTAGTTTATGTATTGCGCGCCATGTATTTTTTTATTCCATTGCCTGCTTATTCCATTATAAGAGTGAGCCGATGCGCCAATTCCCAAATAATAAGCTCCTGTCCAATAAGAAGAATTGTGTTTTGACGGATAACCCGGCCGGGCAAAATTGGAAATTTCATACTGTTCGAATCCGGCTCCAGCCAACGAATCAATTAACGTATTGAACATCTTTACACTTAACTCTTCATCTACCGGATTGAAAAATCCTTGCTTCCACAATTTATAAAGTGGCGTTTCTTCCTCATAAATCAAATGGTATGCAGATACATGCTTAATATTCAGTAGAATGGACTGCCGAATATTCTCCATCCATATTTCTTGCGTTTGACCGGGTAACCCGTACATCAAATCAATGCCGATATTGGTAAATCCATATTCTTTACAAAGATTAATTGCACGAATCGCCGATTGAGCGCTATGTCGTCGATTTAAGAATTTTAATTCGTAATCGTTAAAACTTTGTATTCCTAAACTGATGCGGTTGAAAGGTAAATGCCGGATCGAATGGAGGTACTCGTTGGTAATATCATCCGGATTAGCTTCGATCGTTATTTCATATTCTTGATTGTCAACTAAATAACTACAATGATACAATGTTTCAAACAATCGGTCGTAGTTTTTTGCCGTCAATTGCGAAGGCGTTCCTCCTCCGAAATAAACCGTTTCGACTCTTTGCTCTCTTAAGTAATCTTTCCGGTCTTGCAATTCTTTGCACATGGCTTTCACATAATCTTCTTTCGCATTTTTATTTGTGGAAGAAAAAAAATCGCAGTACACACAACGTGTTTTGCAAAAAGGAATATGAAAATAAATACCGGCCATAACTTCAAATTTAATGCAAATGTACAATTTTAATTCTTTTTTTCTTACTTTTGTAGCAAAAGAGAAAATGAAAATAATGAAGAAAATAAAAGAAATAAAAATAATACTATTCATCTTTTTTCTATTTTTTTCTTTCTTTTTACTTTTTTCATTTTCTTCATTTTTAAAGGTTCACTTGCTCGCCTGCCCTGTAAAACACTTTTTTCATATCGATTGTCCGGGATGCGGAATGCAAAGAAGCATTATTGCTCTTTTGGAAGGCGATTTGTGGAACAGTTTATCTTTTTATCCGGCAACAATACCTATATTTGTATTCTTAATTTATACCGCTTTTCATTTGATAATAAACTTCAAACATGGAGCTACAATCATTAAATGGGGGTATATTTTTTGTTCTATAATTATATTTACATTTTACATATACAAAATAATTACTTATAAAATTTTTTTATTATGACAACAAATCATGAAACTTCTTTTGAAAATGATCAAACAAATTTTCAAATTCCCGTACCAAATGCTACTGCGATTCTTGTTTTAGGAATAATTTCTATTGTAGGTTGCTGTTGTTACGGCGTTGGGGTTATTTTTGCCATTATAGCCCTTGTATTGGAGTCTAATGCGAGCAAACAATACAATGAAGAACCTGCTCGTTATTTACAAAGTTCTTACAAAAACATGAATGCAGGAAAAATTTGTGCAATTATCGGTTTAGTTCTCTCTATTTTAACAGTTATTTACTTCATTTGGGCTATTTCATTTATAGGTTGGGATGCCATGAGAAATCCTGAATTGTTGCAAGAGCGAATGCAAGAGCTTTTAAACCGGTAATAAAAAACGACTTCTTATAGACAAAAGGAGATAGAAGATAGACAGTCTCGTCTATCTTCTTTTGTCTCTTATTTATTTTTTTTGGGTTTTGTTTTTCGGCTAAATCTTTTTTTGAGGAACAATGAAAAATATAATTCTTCTGCCCTCCGCAATTTTTCGGCATTTGAAACAAACTTCCGGTAGTCGGCAAAGTCAAACATACATTTTTTAATTCGTTATATCTTGTTTACTTCACATCCCTTAATCAGTCGTCTTCTGAACGCAACGAATCGTTAAGCCGCTAGTGCGACCATACGTATACGCTGCAGTAATGCTCCCGCTTGTAAAGTAGAGGGCGTACGCGCTAGTACTAGTAACAGTGCTACTCCAATAGTTGCCGAGGGAACCGACATTGGCCTGCGCACCGCTACCACGGCTACGGGCCCCTGCGGCGGGCAAGAAAAGAGCAGTAGGTTTGTTTGCGCCACCGGGCTTAAGCAAGTAGCCGGAAATGCCGTTTCCGCCGCCGTCTTGCCAAATCCATGTATTGTTTGATGCAATTTGTGCCCATTCTGCCTGAGTAGGAACGCGCCAAGGAGCGCCTAATTCGGACCGACAGGGATCGTTTACAGGATTATCCCAAGTCCAAGCATTGGCAGGAACAGCAGCGGAATTTTCAGTCGTTTCAGGATATTGACGCCAATCAAAAGTACCGGCATTACGCTGAATAAATTTGTCGTAAAGAGCAGTTTCACTACTTTTAATTTGTCCGTCGGCATCATCCAGTTTAGAAGTTTCAACACCACCTGTTGTATTTAAATAAGTACTAACGGTATTAGTAGCAAGTACTTCACGTTTTTGATGACCGTCCTTTTTACGTCCCCATTGATACCAGTCGCCATAAACCGTGAAATCATAATCTTTATCATTGACGCCAGATGCTATAGCAGAAGGTTCATAAGTAATTTGACCAGCCAACGACATATCTTGATCTACTCCCAAGTTTGCATTGGCAACTTTTATCCAGTCGTCGTTAGCAAGACGAACGCCGGGGCCGTAAACGACACGGCCGGTACCGCTAATGCCATACTGCGAACCGCTAACCACCACGCAATAAAACTGATAAACTTTTCCTTCGTCGGTGATGCCATAATCTTCTCGGTTGGAACTACCAATGAAGAGGGTATCTCTTGTAGCGCCTGCAATGGCTGTGGAAAGCAATGTCTCCGAATCGCGTTTGTACCATTGATAAGTAAACCTCGTTTTATCCTCAGCGGCCAACTCAAAACCCAAAGTATCGGTTAACTCTCCGTTGATTCCCAACCAGAGAAACCCCGGCTGACGCAGGAAAATAACCGGAGACGCTATTGTCGGATTCACGTTTTCGTCCGAAATAACGGGAAACCATTTTTCGCCGTTGTTGTAATAAATACCTTCATTCAATCCGTTCCCAGTGCTAATGGTTAAATTATAAACCGTTAAACCCTTTTTGTGTGTGGAAAACGGATTGGGCAACGTAAGATCAGTCAATTTTACCCTTGGCAGTAATAAGCCTCCGGTAGCATCATTCACATCATCAGGGTTTAAATCCAGAATAACCGAAGGATCGGGATCGGTTGT
>JAIRLY010000235.1 GCA_031259075.1 Dysgonamonadaceae bacterium
AATACAGTAATAAAACTATCCCGGTCATCAGTGGCAATACTTCCGTAAGTTACTCCTGAATCGGATAATTTTTTCTTCAATTTCCCTGCGGTTTTCATGTCTCGCTTTCCCCAAAGAAAGGCTACGCTTTCGCCTGTTGCTCTATGGTAAGCATAAATCAACCATACTTTCCTGCTCTTCCTGCCCACATAAGTCCACAGTTCATCCACTTCCAAACAATCGTAATACTGCTCTTCAGGTTGTAGCGGATGCCGGGAATGTACCGGCACCGACAACACTTTTTTGATGCTGATTTTCTCAATTACCGCGATATCTCTGATGCCTGTGCCGCGAACAGGCATCATTAATATCTTTTGTGTCAGGCCGGAATGACGTCCTTTGTATTGCAGGGCATGATCGCCAATAAACTGACGACCAAATGCTTTGTACAAATAATTCTGCTTTTTCGATATCTTTTTGCCGTTTTTTTTTACTTTTGTGCTTTGGCAATCGGGACAATGGAGTATGATTGTTATTTTCATTTTGCAAAAATACTCCTTTTTAGCCTGATTGCCAAATTTTTATATCAGCATACTTTTTACATCACCACCTGATAATAAAAAAACCGGCAAATTTTCAAGTTTGTCGGTCAGTAGTGATAAAAAAATATCTTATCTTTGACAAAATTTTCAGCAAACAGAGTGACATGAAACGCGAATATATTTTCATAATGGTTTTGTCTTTTTGCCTGTGTTCCGCCGGCGCCAAGGATTTTTATCCGTTTTCCTTCAATATGGGATATTCAAAAATATATACGGGTCTTGCCGATAATTACCGGTTGCAATTGGATGCGGGCTATAAAATCCGTCGTTTTGAACCTTTCCTGTGGTATTCGTATGCTTACGTCTATATTATTGATATGCACACGGGAGGCGCCGGTGTCAGATACCATTTTTTCTCCGTCCGGCCGAAGGTAAACCGGTGGATAGACCCTTACCTGTCATTGAAAGCGGGCGCTGTCTTGCATAGGATAATGCCCATGCGCGAATTCCCCGGCAACGGAAGATCTTCCTCACGGTTTGTCTATAATGCAGGTGCAGGTTGCATCGCATATCTCCTCCCCTGGGCAGGCGTCTTCGGAGAATTCGGCCTTGACGGACATTCCATCCGTCGGTCTCCGTTTAATAATACTTATTTCTATTTCGGATTGAATATCAGATTTTAAATTTTTATTTTATTTTATTTTTATCACTTTTAAATTTTAAAAACATGAAAACCATAGTTAATTATTTTTTTCTTTTTACAGTTTGTCTGAGTTGTACGGACAATTTTTTGAGTAATGAACAGTTTAATGTCAGGGACGTCGGAAATGTTAAAAGCATTGCAACCGATGAATGTAAACCAGTTTCAACTTTCCCCGTAGATGAACTTTTATCAATGAACGATTCTGCGCGACTGGATTTTGAAAGTAAAAACGGATATAAATCCTTTGCTACCAAATGTGAGGAAATATATTTCAGTCCTGAATTTGAGTCACTGGAAAGTCAAGAGGAAGTTTTCAAGTTTGTTGAGGATAATTCAAATTACATTGAAATCATTGTCAATGAAGACGGAGAGTTGGAATGTTTGCCCAAAATGTTTCGTACCCAGTCAAAGTATCTTTTAGATGAAAATCTTCAACCAATACCGGTTTTTAATCAAACGGATGTATCACAAATTATATATCGGGAAAACCACCGTCAATTGGTAAACACAATTGAAACATCTGCTGAGTTGAACGAATCTTTGTCTTTATCTTCATCCTTACCAATTCCTTCCTGTACTCAATACAGGGATGCAAAATGGGTTGTAACCGAAGGCAAAGACAGAGTCCAGGCTTTCTTAACATTTGGATTTTTTGCTAATAACAATTATATTGTTCACATGGAATGGACTGCTCAACCCATGAGAAAAACATTGGGAATATGGTTTAATGTGAAACGTACGGTTACAAGTTATTATGTATTAGATATTAAAAAAGGGACTAGCGGCGTGTCTTCCGGCCAAACAAGACACGCTTCCGGAGGTATTTATAATTCAATGACTAAAACATATTTTGCACCTGTAAATTTCCCTTTCGATACTCCAATTGATTCTGGTAGTTACAACAACGGTTTCTACATTCTTAATTATACCTTTTATGCAAAATCGGCAGCCATTAACGGAGCAATCAATATTGAATGTTATAATTACATTAGCTATCCCATATACATGTAACTGATAAATTCGCTTTTAAGTAGTGTCTGTCCATAAACTCATCGTTTTCCCCGGATTTTGCAGTTCTTCGCTACGTCAAAAAATGCTGAAAGCTGAAAGCTGAAAGTGTGTCGCAGGTTAAATGCCCCGTGCGCCAGTTCGTGCGCAATAAGTTCATTGTTGGGCAGGTCGTAAATAAAGCCCGCCTGCCGCTGCAGGGGCATGTAACCGCCAATGTCGCCGTTCTTGCCCTGCACGTTTGCCACAAAGAAGGAGCAGGCAGCGCCTGCGCTCATCCTCTTTTTAACTATGTTTTTCATATCAATGCAAAATTTTTACGGCGCCACTTCTGTTCCGTCAATTCCTTTTCCGGTAATTAAGTACGGACAGGCTCACAGAAACGACGGAAAAGATGGATATTGCGCGGAACTGCGGTATCAGGTCGCTGAAGGTAGCGCCTTTGAGCAT
>JAIRLY010000242.1 GCA_031259075.1 Dysgonamonadaceae bacterium
TGATTCGAACAGTTGTCTTTACCTTCGCCGGAATAAACTATAGTGATACAGGAGGCGGTGTCCATTCTTAACTCATAACTCTTAGTTCTTAGTTCGCTTTCAGGTCCCGAAGAGAAGCGATTTAAAAATACGAAGCGTGGGACTTTCACCTTTATTTGTATCTGAGGTCTTCAACTACCTATCCCAACAAATAAGTTATGCCCACGCATCCAACGTGAGCGTTGACTTACTTATTCTTGTTGGGATTGAAATTGTTGAAGTTTCAGATACAAGAATATAAGCTAACGCTTTCTTTATTAAATATATAAAATTAAAATACTGTCTGTTTCTTTATAAAAAATTGATAAATTTATTTAAAAACCACGCAAAAATAGTGAGATTTTTTAGAAAAACAAAGAAAAGATTAAGAAGATTGTAACTATTCAGTCATAAAAGCCGTTTTTTTGAAAATCTCCGATTGAGCAAAATCGCATCTTATAGCGCTACATTATCTAACGGGATGGGATGTAGCACAATTAGGTATCATATCCGGTATTCATAATTTTTAATTTATGCTTCTATGAAGAAAAAAGGTTGCAAGTATTGATTTGCAACCCTTTTCATTAAAATTATGACAGGAATTTAAATTATTCTGCTTTTTGAGTTTCTTCTACTACCGGAGTTATATCTTCTCCTACTTTTGGAGTAGCTGTTTCTTCGATAACGTTGGCAGCCGCTTTACCTGAACCTCTTCTCGAACGGCGTGTTTTTGTCGTTTTTGATGTAGATTTTCCTTTCAACATCAACTCATTGTAGTCAACTAATTCAATAAAACACATTGAGGCATTATCACCTAAGCGATTCCCCGTTTTAATAATCCGTGTATAACCACCCGGACGATCCGCCACTTTTTGTGAAATGTCTTTGAATAATTCAGTCACAGCATATTTATCATGCAAATTCTGAAAAACAAGACGCCTGGAATGGGTGGTATCATTTTTTGATTTAGTAATAATCGGCTCCACATATTTGCGCAGCTCTTTAGCTTTCGCCAAAGTCGTGAATATTCTTTTATGCTTAATCAAAGAAACAGCCATGTTGGAGAGCAAAGCCGCTCTATGAGAATGAGTACGACCTAAATGATTAATTTTTTTATTATGTCTCATTGTTAGTTAATCTTTATCTAATTTATATTTTGAGATGTCCATACCAAAATTCAAATTCAATCTTTCTAATAATTCATCTAACTCGGTCAGTGATTTTTTACCGAAATTACGAAATTTCAACAAGTCGTTCTTTTGGTATCCAACAAGTTCGCCCAAAGTTTCCACATCCGCCGCTTTCAAACAATTTAAAGCGCGCACCGAAAGATCCATGTCCGATAATTTGGATTTCAACAATTGGCGCATGTGTAATACTTCTTCGTCAAATTCTTCATTGGATTCGCTCGACATCGGCTCTAAATGAATTTTTTCATCGGAAAACAACATGAAATGATGTATCAAAATTCGAGCGGCTTCTTTCAATGCATCTTTGGGCTGAATAGAACCATCGGTAGTGATTTCGATAATCAGTTTTTCGTAGTCTGTTTTTTGTTCTACGCGGAAAGGTTCCACCACATATTTTACATTTACGATCGGAGTAAAAATCGAATCAATCGCAATCAGACTTGGATCGTCTTCTTCCGTTGTGTTTTCTTCAGCAGGAACATAACCACGTCCTTTACCAATTGTCAACTCCATTTTCAGATTTGCATTTTTATCCAAGTGAGCAATCACAAAATTAGGGTTCAGCACTTCAAAACCTGCTAATTGTTTACCAATGTGACTTGCTTTAAATTCTTCAACACCTGAAACATTAATCGTTACTTTTTCGTAATCAACGTCTTTCACCGCTTGTTTGAATCTTACTTGTTTCAGTTTCAGGATAATGTTTGTAACATCTTCCAAAACACCATGTATAGAAGAAAACTCATGATTTATTCCCTCAATTTTAACAGAAGTAATTGCAAAACCTTCCAAGGAAGACAAAAGAATACGGCGGAGAGAATTACCGATTGTAATTCCATAGCCGGGTTCCAACGGACGGAATTCAAATTTCCCGAACTTACTGTCCGCTTCCAACATTAATACTTTGTCGGGCTTTTGAAATGCTAATATCGCCATTATGAACTAATTTATTTAGAATATAATTCTACGATTAATTGCTCTTTTATATTTTCAGGAATATCTGAGCGTTCCGGAATGTGCAAAAATTTTGCACTCATAGAAGTTTGATCATATTCAATCCATGGATATCTACTATGATTAATACCTGAAACACTATCAAGAATCACTTCCAGCGATTTGGCTTTTTCACGAACACCAACAATCTGTCCCGGTTTCACAGAAAAAGAAGGAATATTTACTACCTTTCCATTTACTACAATATGACGGTGGGATACTAATTGACGAGCGCCCGCTCTTGATTTTGCCAAGCCCATACGGTAAACGATATTGTCTAAACGACTTTCCAGCAATTGTAAAAGTACTTCGCCCGTAATTCCTTTCGATCGGGAAGCTTTTTCAAACAAATTACGGAATTGACGTTCCAATACACCATAAGTATATTTTGCTTTTTGTTTTTCCCGTAATTGGATACCGTATTCGGAAGTTTTTTTCTTTCTGCCGTTACCATGTTGTCCCGGAGGATAATTTTTTTTGCTCAGCACCTTATCCGGTCCGAAAATAGCTTCTCCGAATTTACGTGCAATTTTTGTTTTTGGTCCTGTATATCTTGCCATTTTTTTATTTTGAATTAATTAGACTCTTCTTCTTTTAGGAGGACGGCAACCGTTGTGCGGAAGTGGTGTAACATCAACAATTTCAGTTACTTCTATTCCATTTCCATGTATTGTCCGGATTGCAGATTCGCGTCCGTTACCGGGGCCTTTCACGTACGCTTTTACTCTTCTCAAACCAAGATCGTAAGCAACTTTAGCACAATCTTGCGCCGCCATTTGTGCCGCATAAGGCGTATTTTTTTTGGAACTTCTAAATCCCATTTTGCCGGCGGATGACCAGGAAATAACTTGCCCTTCGCTATTTGTAAGTGTAATAATAATGTTATTAAAAGAAGAGTGAACATGCAATTGACCATTTGCATCTACTTTTACGACTCTCTTTTTAGCTGCTACTGTTTTTTTTGCCATTTTCTTTTAATTAATTGAGAATTGAGAATTTAAAAATTAAAAAAAATAATTCGCTTTGTCGTTATCATACTCTTTAATTCCTATATTCCTAATTCGTAATTCATAATTACTTTGTTGCTTTTTTCTTATTTGCAACTGTTTTCTTTCTGCCTTTACGAGTACGGGCATTATTTTTCGTACTCTGTCCTCTTACGGGTAATCCGATACGGTGACGTATACCACGATAACAACCGATATCCATCAAACGCTTGATATTCAACTGAACCTCAGAACGAAGATCCCCTTCCACTTTGAAACTGCGACCAATGACCTCACGCACCATTGCAGCTTGATCATCCGTCCAATCTTTTACTTTTATATCTCTATCAATTCCTGCTTCTGTCAGGATTTTATTGGCTGCGCTCCGACCGATACCGTAAATATAAGTCAACGCTATTTCGCCTCTTTTATTTTGAGGTAAATCCACCCCTACTATTCTTATTGCCATTCTTTTAAATTTTTAGCAAAAATAATTACTTATCCTTGACGTTGTTTAAATTTAGGATTCTTTTTGTCAATCACATACAAACGGCCTTTACGGCGCACAATTTTAGAATCTGCGCCACGTTTTTTTATTGAAGTTCTTACTTTCATATCTGTTTATTTTTTGTCTTTTCCATCTGCTTTTCGCGTCTTTCACATCATTTATATCTGAATGAAATCCGGCCCTTGGATAAATCATACGGAGACATTTCTACTTTTACTTTATCTCCCGGAAGGATTTTGATGTAATGCATCCGCATCTTTCCTGAAATATGAGCAGTAATCTCGTGTCCGTTTTCCAGTTCAACCCGAAACATGGCATTGGATAATGCTTCGATTATTGTTCCATCTTGTTCTATTGCCGACTGCTTAGCCATAAATATTTATTATATTAAGATTTAAATCTAAGACTTCAAGATAGAAGACAAAGACGATTTTTATTGTCCTCTGTCTTATCATCTTTTATCTAAAATTTGTTCTATCAAATCAAACGTAGATAAAATATCCGCTTTTCCTTGTCGAATTGCGACTGTATGCTCAAAATGGGCTGATGGTTTACGATCCGCGGTACGCACCGTCCAACCGTCTTTTTCAAATTTCACATTTTTTTTCCCCATGTTGATCATCGGTTCTATTGCAATACACATCCCACTTTTCAAAAGCGCCCCATAGCCTTTTTTTCCATAATTAGGAACTTCCGGAGCTTCGTGCATATTTTGTCCGATTCCATGTCCGACTAATTCTCGGACGACGCTAAAACCTTTTGCTTCACAATAAGTTTGAATCGAATTTCCAATATCTCCAATCCTCTTCCCTTCAACGGCGTGGCTGATTCCTATGTATAAAGCCTCTTTTGTTGTTTGCAAAAGTTTTTTTACTTCCGGAGACGCTTCTCCTACTTCAAAAGTATAAGCCGAATCACCACAATAGCCATTTATTTTTGTTCCGCAATCAATTGAAACAATATCCCCTTCTTTTAACCGGTAGTCGCTCGGAATACCGTGAACCACATTTTCATTAACCGAAATACAAAGTGCATTCGGAAATCCCTTGTATCCTTTAAATAAAGGAATAGCTCCGTGATCGCTGATAAATTCTTCCGCTATTTTATTTAATTGAAGCGTGGTAACTCCCGGAGCAATTTTTTTTGCAACCTCGGCAAGCGTAGCGCCAACCAACCGGTTTGCTATCCGCATCAACTCTATTTCTTCGTCTGTTTTTAGATAAATCATTTATCAATAAGCAGTACCTTGTCTTCCTTTAATTCTTCCCGATTTCAACAACCCGTCGTAATGTCGCATCAACAAATGGCTTTCCACTTGTTGTAAAGTATCCAAAACGACTCCCACCAAAATCAATAACGAAGTTCCTCCAAAGAAAGACGCAAATCCTTGTTGTATTCCGAACAATGTTGCAAAAGCCGGCATAATAGCCACCAAAGCCAAGAATATAGCACCCGGTAAAGTGATTCGTGACATAATTTCATCAATATAGTCAACCGTTTTCTTTCCTGGTTTGATACCCGGTATAAATCCGTTATTCCGTTTTAAGTCTTCCGCCATTTGCTTCGGATTGATTGTAATCGCTGTATAGAAATAGGTAAATACAATAATCAGAAGCACATTAATAAAGTTGTACCAAAAACCGTTGATATCAGTCAATGGAGCAAATATTTTTATCATCCAGCTATCCGGATCAGAACCGAAACCCATAAGAGAAATCGGAATAAACATAATAGCCTGAGCAAAGATGATAGGCATTACATTTGCTGCATTTACTTTTAAGGGTATATACTGGCGAGCGCCGCCATATTGCTTATTGCCCACCATTTGTTTGGCATATTGGACCGGAATTCTTCTTGTTCCTTGAACCAAAAGGATAGCTCCCGCAATCACCGCCAGAAGAATAACGATTTCCAACAAGAACATCACTAAACCTCCGGATGTTTCCGTAACTCTGGATACAAATTCTTCAAACAAAGATCTCGGCAAACGGGCTAAAATACCCACCATAATGATAAAAGATACGCCATTACCTATTCCTTTGTCGGTAATTCTTTCGCCCAACCACAAGACAAACATTGAACCGGCTGTAAGTATGATTGTAGAAGAGATAGTGAACCATATACCGCTGGGAATTAAAGCGCCTGCCGCCTGTCTCATTTGAACATTCAGATTCACCAGATAAGCCGGCGATTGCATCAACAGGATGATCAAAGTTAAATAACGGGTATATTGATTGATTTTTCTTCTTCCGCTTTCGCCTTCGCGTTGTAGTTTTTGGAAATAAGGCACCGCAATGGCTAACAATTGCATTACGATAGAAGCTGAGATGTATGGCATAATTCCCAAACCTACGATAGAAGCATTCGAGAATGCCCCTCCGGAAAACATATCCAGCAAGCCCATTATTCCGCCTTGTGTTTGCTTATGCAATTCGGTTAACGAAGCGGGATCGATGCCCGGAAGCGGGATGACCGATAAAAAGCGGTAAACCGTAATCAAAAGAAAAGTCAGAAGAATTCGATTTCTTAAATCTTCTATCTTCCAGATATTTTTTATTGTTTCAATTGCTCTCATTATATATTAGAGTTTTACGATTGTTCCTCCCGCTTTGGTAATCGCTTCCTCTGCTGTTTTGGAAAAAGCATGCGCTGTGATTTCCAGAGCAGAAGTAAGAGTTCCTTTCGCCAATATTTTCACCAAATGTTTTGAAGAAACAAATCCTGCATTGATTAACTCATTGATTCCTATTTTAGCCACTTGTTGAGCGTCGGCCAATTGCTGTAAAGTATCCAAATTAATTGCTTTATATTCAATCCGGTTGATATTCTTAAAGCCGAATTTAGGCAATCGTCTTTGAATTGGCATTTGACCACCTTCGAAACCAATCTTCTTGGAATATCCCGATCTTGATTTCTGACCTTTATGACCTCTTGTGGAAGTTCCTCCCAAGCCCGAACCCGGTCCGCGACCGATTCTTTTTCGAGTTTTCGTAGAACCTTTTGCAGGTTTTAAACTTGATAAATTCATGTCTTTACTAATTATGAATTATAATTTATATTCCACTGATACTAAATGTTTTACTTTTTCAATCATGCCCAAAATAGCAGGATTTTCATTGTGTTCTACCATGCGTCCTATTTTTCTCAGACCCAAAGCATCTAAAGTTCTTTTTTGATTTTTCGGAATTCCGATGCGACTTCTTACTTGTTTAATTTTTATTGTTGCCATATCGTTACCTCCTTTTATCCTTTAAATACTTTTTCTACTGATATTCCTCTGTTTTGAGCCACCATTGCAGGGTCGCGCAATTCACTTAATGCAGCGATAGTCGCTTTCACCAAGTTATGCGGGTTAGACGATCCTTTCGATTTAGCCAAAACGTCCGTTACTCCCACACTTTCCAATACCGCACGCATAGCTCCGCCGGCTTTTACTCCCGTACCGTGCGTTGCAGGCTTGATGAACACTTGCGCTCCTCCAAATTTGGAGATTTGCTCGTGGGGTATTGTACCTTTATAAACCGGAACTTTGATTAAGTTCTTTTTCGCTGCTTCTATGCCTTTAGAAATAGCTGCTGTTACTTCGCCTGCTTTACCTAAGCCCCAACCCACAATGCCGTCTTCGTTTCCTACTACAACGATAGCCGCAAAGCTAAAAGTACGACCTCCTTTTGTAACCTTTGTTACACGGTTGATGGCAACTAACCGGTCTTTTAATTCCAAGTCGTTTGTTGACTTTACTTTATTGTTTACTGCCATTTTTATTAAAATTTAAGTCCTCCTTTACGAGCAGCTTCTGCCAATTCTTTCACTCTACCGTGGTACAAATAACCGTTGCGGTCAAAAACGACGGTTTCAATACCTGCCTCTTTCGATTTTTGAGCAATTAATTCGCCCACTTTGGAAGCGATCTCCTTTTTAGGAGTTTTCTCTGTAATAGCAATTGAAGAAGCAGCAGCTAAGGTATTGCCCGTCAAATCGTCAATGATTTGCGCATAAATCTGCTTGTTGCTTCTGAACACACTCAAACGAGGACGTACATCTGTTCCTGAAATATGTTTCCGTACGCGTTGTTTTATTTTTATTCTTCTTAATTCCTTTATTGTCATGATAATTTCCAGTTTTGTAAATTTTATTTACTTGCCGATTTTCCGGATTTTCTACGAACAACTTCGCCTACAAAGCGAATTCCTTTTCCTTTATAAGGTTCTACTTTACGGAACGAACGTATTTTGGCGCAAACTTGTCCCAGCAATTGTTTATCGACAGATTCCAAAATAACGAGCGGGTTTTTATTACGCTCGGCTTTTGTTTCAACTTTGATTTCCGGTGGCAGTTGTAAATAAATATTATGAGTATAACCTAAAGCAAAGTCCAAAACGTTTCCGGTATTGGTCACGCGATACCCCACACCTACCAATTCAAGTTCTTTTTTGTAACCTTCGGATACGCCAATAACCATATTGTTAATCAACGAACGGTATAAACCGTGCAAAGCGCGATTATGTCGTTCGTCATTGGGTCTGGATACTGTCAATTCGTTCCCCTTTACTTCTATCTTGATAGCCGGATTTATTTCTTGCGAAAGTTCTCCTTTAGGTCCTTTTACTGTAACGATATTATCTTTTTGTGTTACAGCCACTTTTTCTGGTATTGTTACGGGTAGTTTTCCTATTCTTGACATATTTTTTCCTCCTTCAATTAATAAACATAACATAATACTTCGCCGCCGATTTTCAAATCGCGGGCTTCTTTGTCTGTCATCACTCCTTTAGAAGTACTCAATACGGCAATTCCCAAACCATTCAATACTCTGGGCATTTCTTTATAACCGGTGTATCGACGCAAACCCGGAGTCGAAATTCTTTTCAGGGTTTTAATTGCGTTCACTTTATTAATAGGGTCATACTTCAAGGCGATCTTAATCGTACCGTGAACCCCTTCCTCTACAAACTTGTAATTCAAGATGTAGCCTTTGTCGAAAAGGATCTTCGTGATCTCTTTCTTCAAATTAGATGCCGGAACTTCCACCACTCTGTGTTTTGCTTTGATGGCATTCCGCAACCTTGTCAGATAATCTGCAATAGGATCTGTCATAAAAATTAAAAAATTAAATTGATCCCCACCCGGGGACAATATTTAACACACACTTTCCCTTGATTTTATTTGAAAAAAACATTTTATCTTCTGAAAATCAATTCCGTTTTATCTATATTTTTCACAAATATGTGCACAAAAGGGGTTGCAAAGGTAATATTTTTTTTCGAAACACCATAAATACTTAATGGAAAAATGATATTTTTGATGAAAAAAAAAATTCAGTTCACAAAATTAGTATTTTTGTCCCACAAACATTCATTTTTGAACGGAATATTGCATAATGAGCTAAAATAAATTTTGGGAGGATTATTCTGCTGTCGAAATCAGGTTTATATTCTACGTTCAACCGGGACAATATCAGCCTCCATTTTATCGAATGTTACTTTTATTTGAGCTTGAATAGCAATAACCGGAATCAGTAAAAAATTACAATACCAATTAAATCGTTTCATTGTGTAATCGTTTTTTTGACAAAGATAGTGAAATTTCTAAATCTCTACACATCGGAGACTTCGTTCAATACGCAAGACCTTAAACGTGTGCGTGCAATATATTTCCAATTGACAGGAATTGTAACGTAAATCTGATCTTCGCCGACAATATCTAACCGTTTTCTTCGTCACTTTCATCTTTCTCATTTCCCTCCTCTTCTTCCTCCTCTGTTGGTTTTTGTGGTCCATATTTTCTGAACAGGACAGCGCAAATTCCTCCGGCGATTCCTCCCGACAGGTGACCTTCCCACGAAATGCGCGGATCAATGATTTCGGCTATTGGGAACATGTTCCACAACGTGCTGCCGTACAGGAAAACGACCAATAAAGAGACTGCCATTAAGGGAATATATTTTCGGAAAATCCCGCTGAAAAACAGAAAAAAAGAACATGCAAAAACTAAGCCGCTCGCTCCGATATGCCAAGATTCCCGCCCGATAAGCCATGTTAAAAATCCGGATAAAATCCATAAAATCGGAACAACTGTAAATCCTATTTCGTTATAGAAATAAAATAAACACCAGCCTAAAATAATAAGAGGAATCGAATTGGAAAATAAATGTTTAATATCGGAATGAATGAACGGTTCGGTAAGGATTCCCCATAATCCGGAAACATTTCGAGGGAATATTCCCCAGCGGTGCCAATCCATTCCTAAAGCGTGTTCGAGCAAGAATATTATCCCAAAAAGTAGAATCAATAAAATAGGAAATAATAGCGCATAAAATATTTTTTTTGCTTCGATTTTCATGGCTTACTGTTTATGAAATTACAAATTTAGATAAAAATTTAAAAAATATGGTTTATTTTTTGTATATTATAATAATTTGTTGTATTTTTCGTCTTTCAAATTGTATAAATACTAAAGATATGGGATATCTAAAATTTGATAAAACACTCCTTATAAATTTGGAAGAATCTTTAAAAAGAGAGATTTTAAGGACCAATCGAGGCGGTGCTTATCATTCCACTACTATTGTTGATTGTAATACACGTAAATATCATGGCCTTTTGGTATGTCCTGTTCCTCAATTGGATTCGGATAATCATGTTTTATTATCATCTCTAGATGAAACGGTTATCCAACATGGAGCAGCGTTTAATCTGGGAGTGCATCAATATGCGAATTATCATTTTAGTCCGAATGGACATAAATACGTTCGTCAATTTGAGTTTGAAGGAATTCCACGGACGATCTATCGTGTGGGCGGAGTTGTTCTGGCAAAAGAAAAAGTGTTTACGGCTTTTGAAAACCGAATATTGATTAAATATACTTTATTGGACGCTCATTCGCCCACTACATTGCGGTTTCGTCCTTTTTTAGCTTTTCGCAATGTAAATAGTCTGACTTATTCCAATCCTACGGCTGATTTGTCTTATTCGGAAGTGGAGAACGGCATAAAAACGTGTATGTATAGAGGTTATCCGGATTTGCACATGCAATTCAGCAAACCGGTTAGTTTTATTTACCAACCGGACTGGTATAAAGATATCGAGTATTCCAAAGAATTGGAACGAGGGTTTCCTTTTAAAGAAGACCTGTATGTACCCGGCTATTTTGAAATGGAAATTAAAAAAGGAGAAGCACTTTATTTTTCAGGAGGCGATACGTTTATTACACCCTCATTGATTGCAGAAAAATATGAAGGCGAATTCCAGATGCGTACGCCGCGTACCAGTTTTTATAATTGTTTGAAAAATTCGGCGCAACAATTTTACCATCGCCCTACGGAAAATGATGCTTATCTTATAGCCGGTTATCCGTGGTTTAAGGTAAGAGCGAGGGATTTGTTTCTCTCCATGCCAGGTTGTTCGTTGGCTATTGATGATCCGGTTCGTTTTGAAAAATTAATGGATACCGCCACGCCGGCTCTTCGTAATTTCATGAACGAAGGTCGTTTAGACGCCGTGATTCAGGAAATTGATTTACCGGACATTCCCCTTTGGGCTATTTGGTCTTTACAACAATATGCAAAAGCGACTTCCGCGCTGCAATGCAACGAACGGTACGGCGATTTGATTCAGGAAATCATCGATTATATAATGAGTAATAAACATCCGAATTTGATATGGGAAGCCAATGGCTTATTGTATTCGGATGGAAAAAATAAAGCTGTCACTTGGATGAACTCTACAATAGAGGGAAAACCGATTGTTCCTCGCTCAGGATATATTGTCGAATTTAATGCTTTGTGGTATAATGCTTTGAAGTTTTCTTTGGAATTGGTTGCGCTCAAAAACAATGATAAAAGAATAAAAATTTTGGAAGAAGCTGCCGCTCAAACAGCGACCTCTTTTGTCGAAACTTTTGTAAACGGATATGGTTATTTGTATGATTATGTAGATGGAAATTATATCGACTGGAGTGTTCGCCCGAATATGTTGTTGGCTGCTTCATTAGATTATTCTCCACTCAACAGGAGTCAAAGAAGAGTTGTTTTGAATATTATAACCAAAGAATTATTGACGCCCAAAGGGATTCGTTCTTTGAGTCCCAAAAGTGAAGGATATCGACCTTATTACACAGGTCCGCAACTTGAGCGTGATTTAGCGTATCATCAGGGTACCGTTTGGCCATGGCTTTTGGGTTTTTATTTGGAAGCGTATCTGAGATTGTATCAATATAGTGGTATCTCTTTTGTAGAAAGAATGTTGATTGGTTTGGAAGAAGAAATGAATACACATTGCATTAGTTCGATTTCCGAACTTTTCGATGGTAATCCTCCTTTTCAAAGCAGAGGAGCAATCTCTTTCGCCATGAATGTATCGGCTATTTTGCGAGTATTGAAACTTATAGAAAGTCACTGATAATGAAAGCATTAATGTTTGGCTGGGAATTTCCGCCCCATATTTTAGGAGGACTTGGAACGGCGAGTTATGGATTGACCAAAGGCATGTCTTTACAACCGGATATGGATATTACTTTTGTTATGCCCAAACCGTGGGGCGATGAAGATCAAAGTTTCCTCCGATTGATAGGCGCTTGTAATACGCCTGTCGTTTGGCGGGATGTGAATTGGGATTATGTGAAGGAACGCATCGGTAAGTACACGAATCCACAATTATATTTCGATTTAAGAAATCATATTTATGCCGATTTTAGTTATTATTCTGTCAACGAATTGGGCTGTATTGGTTTTTCGGGAAGGTATCCCGATAATCTTTTGGAAGAGATAAATAATTATTCCATTGTAGCGGGCGTGATTGCCCGGACAATTGCGTGCGACATCATTCATTCCCACGATTGGTTGACTTATCCCGCCGGTATCCATGCGAAAACCGTTACCGGAAAGCCATTGATAATTCATGTTCATGCAACTGATTTTGACAGAAGTAGAGGTAAGGTAAATCCTACTGTTTATGGAATTGAAAAAGACGGAATGGATCATGCCGATCATATCATTACGGTAAGCAATTTAACCCGTAATATTGTTATTGAAAAATATCATCAAGATCCACGCAAAGTAACAACCGTTCACAATGCGGTTGAGCCTGTCTGTTCAGAGATTGCAACTATTCAATCTAAAAAAGGGACGAAAGATAAAGTAGTTACTTTTTTGGGACGGATCACAATGCAAAAAGGACCTGAATACTTTGTAGAAGCAGCAGCGAAAGTTTTGGCAAAAACCGATAATGTCCGCTTTGTGATGGCAGGTAATGGAGATATGATGAATCAAATGATTCGTTTGGTTGCGCAGAGAGGTATTTCCGACCGGTTTCATTTCACAGGATTTATGAAAGGAACGCAAGTATATGAAGTATTGAAATCCAGCGATGTATATGTAATGCCTTCGGTGTCGGAACCTTTTGGTATATCCCCTTTAGAGGCGATGCAGTGTGGTGTGCCGACTATTATTTCCAAACAATCGGGATGTGCCGAAATTTTGGAAAAAGCCATTAAAACGGATTATTGGGACATTGAGGCGATGGCAGACGCCATGTACTCAATTATTACTTATCCGGTAATGGCAGAGTATCTGAAAGTGGAGGGAAAAAACGAAGTAGATCGGATTACATGGGAGAAAGCAGGATGGAAAGTCCGTTCGATTTACGATCAAGTGCTAAGCAAATTATGAACAATAAATCATAAACAAAAAGGAGTTATAGTTTATTTATAGTTTATTCAAAAAATATTATCATGAAAACAATTTGTTTTTATTTTCAAATTCATCAACCCTTTCGACTTAAACGTTATCGTTTTTTTGATATTGGAGCGGATCATTATTATTATGATGATTTTTCCAATGAAGATATAGTTCACGGCATTGCTCAACGTACATATTTTCCGGCAAATAATCTGTTGCTGGACTTGATTAAGGAGTATAACGGCAAATTCAAAGTTGCATTTTCCATTTCGGGAGTCGTTTTGGAACAATTGGAAATTTATGTTCCCGAAGCGATTGAACAGTTCAAAGAATTATCAAAAACCGGATGCGTCGAATTTTTGGCGGAAACGTATAATCATTCATTGGCTTCTTTGACCAATCCCGAAGAGTTTAAAAGGCAAGTAAAAGCACATTCCGATAAAATAGAGCTTCTTTTTGGACAAAAACCGAAAGTATTCCGGAATACCGAATTGATTTATTCGGACGAAATCGCGCTACAAGTAGCTGAAATGGGGTTCAAAACGATGTTGACCGAAGGGGCAAAGCATGTATTGGGCTGGAAAAGTCCGAACTATTTATATTCTTCCGCTTCTGTTCCCAAATTAAAATTGCTAACTCGTAATATGAAATTCAGCGATGATATTTCGCATCGCTTTTCTAATTACGACTGGAGCGAATATCCTCTGGTTGCCGATAAATTGGTGAACTGGATTGCGGCTACTCCCGAATCCGAACAACTGATCAATATCTTCGTAAATTATGATGTGTTGGGAAGTTTACAAGCTGCCGAAACCGGAATATTTGAGTTTTTCAAGGCCATTCCTCGCTTTGCTCTGTCTAAAAGTATCCTTTTCTCTACTCCTACAGAGGTTACAAACACGATGAAATCTGTTGGCGAACTGGTGGTTCCTTATCCCTGTTCTTGGGCAGGGGAAGAAAAAGATATTAGTCCGTGGTTGGGAAATGTCCTTCAAAAAGAAGCTGTAGATAAATTGTACAGTATCGCTGAAAAGGTCCATTTAGTAACCGATCGCAGAATTTTGCAGGATTGGAATTATCTTCAAGCAAGTGATCATTTTAATTACATGAGTACTAAACTTTTTCCGGGCCCCAGCGTTTATAGTCCTTACGAAAATGCTTACGATGCTTTCAATAACTATATGAATGTGTTAAGTGATTTTATTGATAGAGTGCACGGACAATTTCCTGAAGGAGTTGAAAATGAAGAATTAAATGCTTTGTTAACTACTATTCTTAATCAAGAGGAAGAAATTAAGAGATTAGAGAAAAAATTGAGAGAGGCGAAAAAATTGAAGACTGCAAAACATCTTCAACAATAGTTTCAAATCGTTTCCTGTTTAGGTCATGGTTTAGATCCGTTGAAAATCGTTTTTGCTATGTTCAACATCTTGTTTGCGCTCAAATTTATGCCGCTTAACTTCAAGATACGTTCCAACTCCCTGTAGACTTTGTATGCCACAAAGCAAATACAGACCATGCGCTTCAATACGTTTAGGCGTAAAATGGAACATGGGACGCATTTCAAGTGTTCCTTTGGTTACACGAATAAGCTCTCTCTTATCCACAAGCCATTGTACTGCTTGTAAATCTCTTTTGGCGATAATGCCGTATTGGTCAAATAATCTTTTATTCATCACAACGACCTCCGTGTTGCGATATTTTTCCTGTTGAATTTTCAACGCTTCCAAATAAAAATATGCGTTCCAGATAGACAGCAAAACCTCTTTGTCTTTTACGAAACGCATGTTTCCTGAAGTCTTAACCCACATTGCAGCAATCTGACTTATTTTTAATAAATAAGATTAACAATACATAAATATTCGTAAATTATTGATACTTTTTAGTCTCTAAACTCTCTGAGATTTCAATATTTGTCCAAAAGTATAAAAATTCAAAGACAACTCACCCACGAGGAGATAAAATGAATTTGTAGTACACAAATGTTAAATTCGTTTAACATTTTTATTTCATACTTTTACAGGGTAATTGTTTTTGTAAAAAAAATATAAAAACAAAAATTTGTAGTACACAGAATGAACTTATGAAAGAAGTATTAATTTGAAATACAGATAGTTTGTTGAAATCTGCTGCAATCTGGGTTAATTTATTGACGTCCACAATGTTCCAAATTTGAGATTCCCGGAGTTTCAGGGGGAGTGGGAAGAAAAGAAGCTAGGAGAGGTTGCTGAAATTATTGGAGGAGGGACACCTGATACAACTATTGAAAAATATTGGAATGGAGAAATACAATGGTTTACACCTTCTGAAATAAAATCTGCATATGTTGATAAAAGCGAAAGAACAATAACGGAATTAGGATTAGTTAAATCTTCTGCCAAACTTCTTCCTGCCGGTGCTGTTCTTATTACTACAAGAGCAACTATTGGAGAGGTTGCTATTGCACAAAAAGAATGCTGTACTAATCAAGGATTTCAATCACTGGTAGTAAATGACGGCATAAACAATATATTTATTGCAAATTGGATCAAACAGAATAAAAATGAATTAACAAAAAGAGCTAAAGGCTCAACTTTTGCTGAAATAAGCAAATCTGAGGTCGAAAAAATACCGCTCGTAATTCCTAATACCGATGAGCAAAACAAAATTGCCAAATTTCTTTCCCTTCTTGATGAACGCATTTCAACCCAAAACAAAATAATAGAACAATATAAGTCCCTAATTAAAGGGCTAAATGAAAGATTATTTTCTCGGAAAATACGGTTTAAGGAATTTTCAGAAATATGGGAACTGACTGCTTTAGAAGAGGTTTTAATAAAAAATTCAACCAAAAATAAAAATCAAAAATATTCAATAGTCCAAAGTGTGAGCAATAAATATGGATTTATCAATCAAGATGAAATATTTGAAGATAGAAGAGTCGCAAGCATTAATATTTCAAACTATTATGTGATTGATAAAGGATGTTTTGCATATAATCCTTCTCGCATTGACATCGGTTCATTAG
>JAIRLY010000338.1 GCA_031259075.1 Dysgonamonadaceae bacterium
CGGTCATGTAGCGAAGCCGTGAAAAAAATGAAAGATACAGTACTTAATATTTCAAGACTTCTATGCAAAAAGAAAAAATTAAGTTCGAAGAAAGGAGCACATTATAAAGATAAACATAACATAACACATAATATAATTAAGATGGACTATTTTAGATTATTTTTGGTTACAATGTTGTTTACAACAACTTTTTTAAGCGCTACGGCGCAAGAATCGCAAACGGTTATCACGTTTCATGCGAGTAAATACACTGTCAGCGTCCTTTCGGAAGGTGGCGGGCAAGGCAACAGCAATCTGCTCAAAGGCGCAACAGAAGAACAACTCAAAAAATACTTGCCGGACAGTACATTTCCTCTCCAGACGCAGGTATTTCTCGTCCGTACGCCGGACAGGAATATTTTGATTGACACCGGACACGGTCGAAATCTATTCAGCAATCTGAAAGAACTCGGTCTTGACGGGAGCAAAATCGACGTCATCCTGCTCACCCATCTGCACAACGACCATATCGGCGGACTGTTGCGGGACGGTAAACCGGCTTTTCCAAACGCCGAAGTGTATCTTGCAAAAAAGGAATACGACTATTGGATAAACCTCGGCGAAAGAGGCGCCTCGCAACAGAAAGCGCTAAACGCGTATAAGGACAAACTGCACACCTTTGAACCATACGAGGTTGACAGGCAAGGCGAAGAACTCATTACAGGCATAACGCCGATAGCCGCTTACGGTCATACTCCCGGTCATACGGCTTTTCTTATCCGTTCCGACGACGCCAAATGGCTTATCTGGGGAGATTTGACGCATGCCATGCCGATACAGATGCCCTGTCCCGATGTGGCATTGAATTTCGATGTGGACACCGCAAAGGCTATTCAAAGCCGCAAAACCCTCTTTGCATACATCATCGAAAACGGCATCAAGACTGCCGGCGGAATGCACGTGCCATTTCCTGCTATTGGAAAAGTCTCTAAAAACGCAACCGAAGGTTATACTTTTGACCCCATTTGCCTGTGTGAAGGAATTTGATGAAATAATAAATAATTATAGATTGATAGATGAAAAAAATAGTATTTATTGCAGCAATTCTGTCGTATAGCCTGTGCGTAAAGGCAATTGACTTACCCTCGTACGACAATGGAGACGACACAACGAAAACAGTTACCCTTGAGACCGTTACAGTTACGGCTCAACAGCGTGAACAGAAATTGCAGGATGTCCCTGTAGCCGTTACTGCAATCGGTTCAAAATTTCTGGAAAATACGCAGACAACCTCTCTCGAACAGTTAGCCGTATTCGTTCCGGGACTTAATGTAACAATACAGACGCCTCATCGTCCTTCGCTGTCTATAAGAGGTTTGACAAGCGACGAAGTAAGTCCGACCGCCCAACCTCGCGTATCGGTTTATTACAATAACGTACCGACTTCGCGCGCAAGTATGGCGCTCGCCGAACTCTACGACATGGAACGAATAGAAGTCCTCAAAGGACCGCAGGGAACGCTTTTCGGCAGAGGCTCACAAATCGGCGTTATCCACTTCATATCGCAAAAGCCGGTTGCCGATTTCGAAGGTTACATCTCGGCAAAAGCAGGTAATTACGCCCGAAAAGAAATTGAAGGAGCAATCAATATCCCCGTAATGGATAATAAACTGATGTTCCGAGCTGCCGGTCTGTACAGTTATCACGACGGCTATGTTACCAATCTTTCCGGCGGCAAACTGAATGGAAAAAACACCTTTGGCGGAAGATTTTCGGCGGCATGGCTTCCGACCGATAATTTTAATATCAACCTCACAGTCAGTTATCAAAAAGATGATAATCCCGGAACAGCCTTTATGTCGAAACGTTATCCGAACGCAAAAGGAGAGTATGATATTTTCAAATATGAAGCCTCGCTTGATGAGGGCAAAGACTGGTTCAACCGCCGCGACGTGTTCGGCACAAGTTTGAATATGAAATATTACTTCGACAACGGCAACTACCTGACAAGCATTACTTCGCTGTACAACAATACGGTTGATCACCGCTGGGACGGCGATGGCTCTGTCGCGCCGGCTATTGATATGAAAGAAATGGACGACGCCCGGCAGTTTACGCAAGAGTTGAGATATAATTTCTCTCTCAACGACAAATTGGAAGGGTTTGCAGGTCTGAGTTATTGGCAGGAAAAAGCGAAACAATCTTACTGGTTTGGTCCCAATGAACAATATATGGCTTATCTGATTTTCTCAATGCCAGAATATATGGTCAATCCTGATGGAAGTATCGGATATCCTATGCCGACTCTACCGTCCGACCCGATGCTTGGTCCGCTGGGTGGAATGCCGTTGCCTACTAATCACGAGGAACTTAGTCTCGACAAAGCGACTAACAAAGCAACCGATGCTTTTGTTGATTTAACATGGAAAATTACGTCCTCCCTGAGTTTTACTGCGGGATTACGGGCTACGTACGAGAATTTTTTTACGGAACACAAAACGGATGCCGGTGTTGTACCTTCGATGCTGGGAAATTTGCTCGGTACGGCGCCTAACTTCTTTTTTGCTCCCGGACAGGCTGAAATGACAAAAGATTTTATGTCTGTTACTTACAGAACAAACCTGAAATATGCGTTGAACGAAACTTCTTCGCTGTATGCAGGATATGCTCGCGGACGCCGCCCGAATGTATTGCAGTTTAATTCGGCAGGTCAGGGCGAGACGATGAATGCCGAAAATGTTCACAGTTTCGACATAGGATATAAACTTATAGGATATCAGCGTTATCAGTTCGATGTAGATTTATTCTACCAACTGTACAACAATTTTCAGTCGAGTAAATGGGACGGCGCCAACTACCTCGTCGCCGATGCTGGTAAAGCGACTTCCTACGGAGCAGAACTGACTGTTAAATATGCCGTTGCCAAATATCTCGAACTTTTCGGCAACTATGCTTATATACACGCCCGTTTCGACGACAAAGACAGCGACGGCAATACGCAGGAATATGCCGGTAACACATTCCGACTGACGCCTGAAAACAGTTTTGCACTTGGCGTACATCTCAAAGCCAGTCTTTCGGACAAATTTCAGGCGCTGTTTACACCTGCGTATTCGTGGAAAAGCCATATCTGGTTCGAAGATTCCAACGACAAACAACCGGAAAATCCGGATCTTGCAAGGCTCGAACAAGACGCTTACGGCTTGTTGAACGTTAATCTCGCTCTCAAATATATGCCCACCAATCTGACGCTTTCGCTGTTTGCACACAACTTGCTTGGAGAGAAATACCTCATTGGCGCAGGAAATACAGGTATGATGTTCGGCGTTCCGACTTATGTACCGGGCATTCCGCGAATGATTGGCGCAGGATTAAAGTATATATTTTGAAGATTTTAGATTTACGATTTACGATTTACGATTTTAGATTTACGATTTTAGATTTGGCTGGCGCCGGCAAGTTTATCCTTTATTCATCGTTAAAGTAACTTGCTCAACCATCCAGTTGATTGTATACAAATATCAGGAGAAAAAGAAACATTTGCCGGCAAACTGTCCGAATTGTACAGAAAAACAATGAAATTCCGATATGGTTACAGCAAAATGTGTTTCTTTTATTGGAAGAAATAATAGAAAAAAATTAAAATATATTGTTATGAACAAAAAGAATATTTTTTTGATAGTATTAGTAGCGTTTGCATCGGTTTGCAACGCACAGAATGTTATTCAGTGGAGGTATGACCGCACGGGAGTTTATCCCGAAAAAGGATTGTTGAAAGAGTGGGAAGCAAATGGTCCGCAAATGCTTTGGCACTATGACGGGCTGGGCGAGGGACACTCGTCGGTTGCGGTCTCGGCTTTGGGCAAACTCTACATCACCGGTATGACCGACGGCAAAGGCTTTATTTACGCATTTGATACCGACGGTAAGTTACTAAACAGGAAAGAGTATGGACCTGAATGGAACACAAGTTACAACGGTACGCGCGGAACGGTAACGCCCGACAACGGCAAACTCTACGTCATTTCGGGGCAGGGCGACATCGTTTGTTTCAACGAAACAGACCTTGCTATCGTATGGCGAAAGAACATGTTTACCGATTTCGACGGCTCGAACATCACGTGGGGGATTTGTGAATCGCCTCTTATTGTAGACGATAAACTCATTGCATCGCCCGGAGGCAAGAAGAACAATATCGTGGCGCTCAACAAAAACACCGGCGAACTCATCTGGTCATGCGAGGGCGAGGGCGGACTGTCGGCTTACGGTTCGCCTATATACGTGGCTGATCAACAGACGCCTCAAATTGTCTGCATGATGCAGAAACACGTCATCGGCATCGACGTGGCGACCGGTGAAAAACTCTGGTCGGTAGAGCACATTAATCGTCACGGAGTACATCCTAATGTGCCGATATATTATGACAATCAAATACTTTGTACAAGCGGATACGGACGCGGCTCAATCATGCTGCGCTATAAGGACGGCGGTCGCGCAGTAGAAAAAATTTGGGACGAGCCGCAGTTGGATTCGCGTATCGGCGCAATGGTCAAGATTGGCGATTATGCATACGGTTCGGGCGACACAAACAGATACTGGTTTTGCGTCAATTGGAAAACGGGCGAAATAAAATACAAGGATAACTCTTTCGGTACAGGCAATGTCATCGCTGCCGACGGTTCGCTGTATTGCTATTCCGAACGGGGCGAACTTGCACTTGTGCGCATCAATCCCGACAAGTTCGACCTCGTAAACCGTTTCCCCATTAAACTTGGAACAGAACAACACTGGGCGCATCCGGTTATCCACAACGGTGTTCTATATCTGCATCATGGAAATACTTTAATGGCGTATAAGATTTGAAATTTAAGATTTAAGATTCAAAATTTAAGATTGGCTTACGCACGCTTAATCTAAGAAGTACCAGTCGGCATTGCCAAATCTTAGATCTTAAATCTAAGAAATACCAGCCGGCATCGCCAAATCTTAAATCTTAAATTTTATAATCTTAAATCTAAGAAATACCAGTCGGCATCGCCCAATCTTAAATCTTAAATAAATGAAAGTTTCCATAGTAACAGTTGCGGTAACAGTTATTTATGTTGTAATTATTATTTTTTGGCATATCTATTCGCCACAGCGGGAATTTGCAATGCAGACGCCCGGCGCCGACAACCGTCCGCCTGAAACAGCGCGCAAAGCCGGCGATGTACGGATAGGCGAGTTTTTCATGCGATACGAAGATATGACATCTTTGTTAACAGGAAAATGGTCTTGTTTCAGGGGTAATGATTTTTCGAATATCGTTCTTACAACGGATAAAATAGCGTATAGCGGCGATGATTTTTCCGAACAGTGGAGCATAACAACCGGTGAAGGTCATGCGGCGCCTGTAATCTATAACGGATTAGTTTACTTTCTTGATTACGACGAAACATTAAGTTCCGACATGTTACGCTGTTTTTCTTTGGAAACAGGTAAAGAGCAGTGGCGGCGATGGTATCGAGTACCGATGAAGCGTAATCACGGTTTTTCGCGTACAGTGCCGGCTGTATCCGACGATTATATTATTACTCTTGGTCCACAGGGGCATCTGATGTGTTGTCATCCTAAAACAGGCGAATTGAAATGGACTCACGACCTTCAAAACGAATATCATACCGAAGTGCCTTTCTGGTATGCAGGACAATGTCCGCGTGTTGACGACGGGATTGTGGTAGTGGCGCCCGCAGGCGAAGAGACACTGCTTGCAGGGATTGACTGCAATACCGGCGAAATGTTATGGCAAACACCTAATACAGTAAAATTTAAAATGTCGCATTCGTCGGTAACTCCAATGACGCTGCATGGCAAGAAAACATACGTCTATGCAGGCATTGGCGGCGTCTGCGGCGTGTCGGCAGAGAAGGCAGACCGTGGCAAACTGCTCTGGTATCAGACAAAATGGCAACCATCTGTTCTCGCGCCTTCGCCCCTGCATCTGTCGGGTGGAAATATCTTTCTCGTAGCCGGCTACGGAGCGGGAGGAGCGTTGCTGAAAGTGGATTTGAACGGCGAAAAATGGACGGCGACCATAGTCGAACAGTACAGGGCAAACGAAGGGCTGTCGAGCGAACAGCAAACGCCAATACTCTATAATAATTTTATTTATACGATTATACCGAAAGACGGCGGCAGTAATCGTGGTAAACTTGTAGCCTTTGCGCCGACTGACCTTCACTATCCAATATGGTCGTCGGGGGCAGACGAGCGTTTTGGTTTAGGTCCGTACCTGATTATCAACGACCGCATATTTGTCCTGAAAGACGACGGCGAACTTTATATCTATAAAATTGCTTCAAAAAACTTGCAATTAGAACGCAAACAGCGTATAATGGATGGCGTTGACGCCTGGGGAGGGATGGCTTATGCCGACGGGATGCTGCTCGTCAGAGATGCTCATAATGTAAAATGTTTAAAGATAAATTGATTGATAAATGGGAAAAATAACAAGGAAAAATTTTTTGCGTACTTTCGGAACGCTGCTGGCAGGAGGTGGTGTCGCGGGGGTTACGGGAATTGTTGCCGACAAAGGGTTTAAGCCTGTTTATGACCCGACTCAGGGCGATTCGGCTGATGCACTCGGGAATTACGTGTCGCCTTACCGGCAAATCGCTTCGTTTGGGACGGACGGCACGGTCGAGGCTTTTGAAGAATTTATGGGTGATTTGTATATCGCTACCAAAGGCAAGGTTTATGTAACCGACATTTATGGAGAGATGAAGACTGAGTTTGCCAATATCTTGCCGGTACGGGACATGGCTGTTGACGGCGAAGGTATCTGGCTGCTTCATCCGAAGGCTGTCCAACTGCTGTCTCACGACGGAACACCTGTTCGCGGATGGGAGGCTTGCAGCGACTTGTCGGACTACTGCTCGCTTGCGCTTGCAGGCGAACATGTTTTTGTTACCGACAAAGAAAACAAAAACATCGTCAAATATACTCGTGAAGGTGTTTTAATCAAATTTATTGACAGTCCGAACCGTTTTATTATTCCAAGTTTGACTTTCGGAATAAGTTTTACCAAAGGTATGCTGTACTGCTCCAATTCGGGCAGGCATCAGATTGAGAAATATACTCTCGACGGCGAATATCAAGGTTGTTTCGGAATGGCAGGCAGCAAGCCCGGAGCGTTCTGCGGATGCTGCAATCCGGTACACCTGACATGTACCGAAACAGGCGAAATCATCACCTCCGAAAAGGGCATCCCGCGTATCAGTTGTTTTAGCGCCGACGGTGTTTTTCGCAGTATTCTGCTCGACAGCAAGGCGCTTGGAGGTGGTTTCGCATCATACGAAACTAAAATTTCGGGCGACAAAATCTTTGCCGCAGGAAAAAACAAAATAACATATTACAGATACGACTCTCAATTCGCCGCAGTCGGCGCCTGCGCCGACTGCGGAGTAGAGTGCCCTCTAAGATTTTAGATTTTAGATTTTAGATTGGCTTACGCACGCTTAATCTAAGAAGTAGTACCAGCCGGCATCGCCAAATCTTAAATTAATTTATCCTATTGTGAAAAAATTATTAATTTTGTGAAAAAAACAAGAACATGAATGAGTTAATATCGTGGAAATCATTGATGTATTACCGGAACGAACGCTGCACAATGCAGGAAACATTCCGGAACTCCGGAACGAACGCTGCACAATGCAGGAAACATTCCGGAACGTCGGAACGAACGCTGCACAATGCAGGAAACATTCCGGAACGTCGGAACGAACGCTGCACAATGCAGGAAACATTCCGGAACGTCGGAACGAACGCTGCACGATGCAGGAAACATTCCGGAGCGTCGGAACGAACGCTGCACGATGCAGGAAACATTCCGGAACGTCGGAACGAACGCTGCACGATGCAGGAAACATTCCGGAACGTCGGAATGGACACTGTACAATACGAAATTTTTTATTTGTTAAACATAAAATTATTGTAAAATGAAGATCGTTAAAATTGATTTGAAGAGTTTGCGCAATGAGGCGCACTATCAGTTTTTTGTCGCTTTAATAGCGTTAATTGTAAAATTTCCTCTTATTGCCGGTAAATTAGGAAATTTGTTTGAACTTTTGCAACGTTTGTTTGCGAAAGAAGATGAGGTTGTTGATTACATCCGTAAAAGCGATTACTCTGCCAAAATCGCTGTTGCCGACGAGCGGCTCGATAACGCCGTAATCGGTTTTGGCGAAACGGTGCGAGGCGCTTTGTACCATTTCAGACAGGAGGTTGCCGAAGCCGCCCTGAGTCTGAAAAATCTGATGAAGACATACGGAAATATCATCCGTAAAAATTACGATGAAGAGTTGGCTGCCGTAACTAATCTGTTGCAGGAACTTGACGGCGCATACGCGTCCAAAGTCGGTCTCATCAGCGGACTGTCCGAGTGGATAGCAGAAATCAGAGCGGCAAGCGAAGAGGTAGCAGCATTGCTTGCCTTGCGTAATACCGAAAAAGCCGCTAAACCTCAGGAACGTATGGTGAATGTCCGTCGCGAAATCGACCCTGTTTACCGTGATGTCATTGCCAAAGTCGAAGCATTTATGCTCGTCGAAGGCGAAACGGAATATGTTCCGTTTATTAGGGAACTCAATGAGTTGATTGACCGTTTCAGCAAAATCCGTTCACGTAAAACGAAAAAAGACGGCGAACAGGATGCAGAATGACCGGTATTGAAATGATGATGAAATCCTTTGTTGCAGACAAGGTCGTCGCCGGATTACCGGAACAAGGCGAGACCTTGTCCAAACAAAGGAAAAAACGAATGTAACCAAATAAATGAAATAAAAATGAAACCCATTATCATAAAACCTTGCGATTGGGAAGGCTGTGATATTGCAAGATACCAAGTTACCCTAAAAGGCAAATGTATCAGTCTCAACGAAAACGACAAATATCTTGTCCGCGAAAGTACCGATGTGGAACGCGCTAATTTTTGGGTGCAAATAATCAAAGAAATGCGGAGAAAGATATTTGATAAACAGGTGTGAAGTTCCGAAACTTCGTAGAGGTTTCACATTGTTCACCGGTTTATATTTGCGATTCCCGGCGACAAGGGCGTATGCGATAAGGACCTATGCAATACGCCCCTACCAGCATACACCGGTATATTGTAGGGGCGTATCGCATACGCCTCATGGTATACGTTTTCAGGAAGACGCACGCTTAATCTAAGAAGTAGTAGCAGTCGGCATCGCCTAATCTTAAATCTTAATTTTAAATCTAATGAAGTAGCAGTCGGCATCGCCAAATCTAAAATCTAAAATCTAAAATCTAAAATTAAGTTATGTCAAAAAAACATATAACGCGGAAGCAGTTTTTAAAGCGTTGTGGCGTTACGATAGCCGGAGTAGCGGTGATTTCGGTTTCGGGACTTGCCGTTAAGCGGATGTTGAAACGCGAGGGCGAGATGTTCTGGCAAATAGACCCTGCTAAGTGTACGTTCTGCGGACGGTGTGCTACCGACTGTGTGTTGAGTGTATCAGCGGTCAGGTGTATCCATGCCAATCGCGTCTGCGGTTATTGTGATCTGTGTGGCGGCTACTATCGCACTAACGTTAAGGACTTGAACACGGCAGCCGAAAACATGCTGTGTCCCACCGGCGCTATTGGGCGCAAATATGTCGAAGATCCCTATTTTGAATACACAATAGACGAAAGCCTCTGCAACGGCTGCGGCAAATGCGCCAAAGGATGTAACTCTTTCGGAAACGGCTCGCTCTATCTGCAAGTCAAGCAGGAACTGTGCAAGAACTGCAACGAGTGTAAAATTTCAAAAACCTGTCCATCGGGCGCTATTGTGCGTGTTACGGCAGGTAAAGCCTATTTATTGAAAGACGGATGAAGAAATTTTCACAGATATTGACAGCGATAGTTTGTCCGGTAATGTCAATGGCTCAAAACCGTTTTCCGAAACCGGATTTCGAATCGGGATACACGTATCCTGATTTGGCTTATTACATACCAAAAGAAGCATGGTGGAATATCGTTGACGTTACGCTGCTGGTTGCGATGATGACCGTTGTTGCTTGGGCTGTACTGCGCCGCCGCAAACGCGCTCCGGTATTCATCGTATCGGTCATTTCAATACTCTATTTCGGTTTCTACCGTAATGGATGTGTTTGCAGCATTGGCGCCATCCAGAATGTCGCTCTGGCGCTGACCGACAGCGCCTATTCGATGCCGCTTGCCGTATTTCTCTTTTTCATTTTGCCGATAATCTTTACCTTATTTTTCGGCAGAGTATTCTGTGCCGGCGTATGCCCTTTCGGCGCTTTGCAGGAGTTGATGAATCTCAGAAACATACGCATACCAAAGCCGCTGTCTGCGGCGCTTGGAATAATACCATGGATATATCTCATTTTTGCTGTCCTGTATGCCGTAACGCGAAGTCGGTTTGTTGTTTGCCGTTTCGATCCGTTCATAGGAATTTTCCGCATGAGCGGCGATTTCGGGATAGTATCTTTCGGGGCGTTGCTGCTTGTCGTCTCTGTATTTTTCGGACGTCCTTTCTGTCGATTTATATGCCCTTACGGAGCGCTGTTGAGTCTTTTTTCAAGAGTTTCGTTGAAGCAGACGACCATCACAGCACAGTGTATCAACTGCGACCTGTGCCGTAACGCCTGTCCGGTCGACGCCATTCATCCGCCTTACAACAACAAAGTCAAAGAGAGCCGTACCTCAGGCGTCAGACGACTTCTGGCGTATTTTTTATTCCTTCCTGTTACGGGACTTGTTTTTGCGCTGTTGATGCGGGCGTCGAGCGACATATTGAGCAGCGTTCATAAGGACGTCAAACTCTACGAACTTGTAAAGCAGAACGAATTGCATCCTCAGGACATTTTGCCCGTTGACATAGAAGTCTTTCTGTCGCAGGGCGGAACGGTAGAGGAACTGGCTGAACGAACAGCGCAAATACGTAGCGAATTTAAAACATATTCAACCGTTGCAGGCGCTCTGACCGGTTTGCTCACAGGCATCACGCTTATAACCCTTTCGCTCAAGCGCGCGCGCAAGACATACGAGATAGACGCCGCCGCCTGTGTCAGTTGCGGTCGCTGCTTTGATTACTGTCCTCAAAACAGAAATATTATAATCAACAAAAAAACATGAACAAAAAGATTGCAAGAAATATCGCTATCGTTACAGCCATTTTTATTGTTGTCGTTGCAATTATGCTGATTACAAATTATTTTCAGATACGTGGCTTCAATCCGTTACAGACTGAAGTTATCGAAACGTTGAAAGAAATTAACTACGAAAACTCGCAGAATACCAAGTTGCAGGAACAGATTCGACAACTCGACCTGCTCGCCCGACGGGCATATTTTGTGCGTATGGAGCATCTGAAAACAGGCGTGTATCTGCTTGTCGCCATGTTGATGATCTTCATTATCTCTGCACGTTATTATTTTGAAGGCGTAAAGAATCTTCCGGCGAAAGAGATAGATACAATAGACGAATGGGCAGATAAAACGCTCGCACGGAAATATGTAAACCGGGTCGCCTGCGTATTTGTTGCTGCTGCGCTTGTTTTTGCGTTTTTGTCGTCGCCATATCTGAAAAGTGTAAAAGTGGACAAGGAAACGGGTAAACAAGTTGATGAGGGAACGGGTGAACAAGTTGATGAGGGAACGGGTGAACAAATTGATGAGAATGAGATTGCCTCATCGTTAGCAATGAACGGGAAAACAGATGAAAAGGGGAACGAACAACCCCCGTCCACATCGAAAATAGAAAATCCTGAACCTGAAACCCGAAACTCGAAATCCACAAACAGCGATACAATTGAGCAGTCAAACAGCGATACAATTGATATTCCGAAACCTCAAACTCCAACCCTCGAAATTCCCAAAGTTACTCATACAAGTTTTCGAGGGAATAACTCATCCGGAATCACTGCCGCAAAAAATATCCCGACGGAATGGAATCTGACAAACGACGAAAATATCGCATGGAAAGTCGATATTGCGAAACATGGCTACAATTCGCCGGTTATCAGCGGAAATAAAGTATTCATTACAGGCGCAGACGAACAGGCGCGCGAACTCTATTGCTACGATCTGAATACGGGTGAACTGCTATGGAAACATGCAGCAGACGATATTTCGGGCTCTCCTGCACAAATGCCCGCTACATCCGAAGATACGGGTTTGGCTGCATCAACCGTAACTGCAAACGGCAAACAAGTTTGCGCCATCTTTGCTACGGGCGACTTGATTTGCACAGATATGGACGGCAAACGGTTATGGGCAAAAAATCTTGGCGTTCCGGAAAACCACTACGGATACGCATCCTCGCTCCTGACTTTCGGCAACCTGCTGATAATCCAGTACGATAATAGCAACTCGCCAAAAATTCTTGCTCTCGATATGGCTACCGGAACTACGAAATGGGAAAAATCCCGTACCGACAAAATCACTTGGAGTTCGCCCGTTATAGCATATATCAACCGTAAACCGCAACTTCTACTGATGGGAAATCCAAGCATTTCGTCATACAATCCGAACAACGGCGAGAAAAATTGGAGCGTGAATTTTTTGAGCGGAGAAGTAGCGTCAAGTCCTTGCAGTGCAAACGGCTTGGTTTTCGGAGCAAGCGAATATTCGTCCCTGATTGCAATCGATGCCGTAAAGGGCGAAAAACTGTGGGATGCAAATGATTATCTGCCCGAAGTTTCATCGCCTGTAGCAACCAAAGAGAATGTATATGTGGCGACAAGTTATGGAGTAGTAGCCTGTTACGATGCAAAAACCGGCGAATTGAAAAAGGCTCTCGAAACTGATACGGAATTTTATTCTTCGCCCATCATAGCAGAAGGAAAAATATATCTTTTCAGTAACAGCGGAAAGGCTTTTATTTATTCGGCAAACAGCGAATTGACACTTATTAATTCATTTGAGACAGGACAGCGCACTTTCGCAACTCCTGCATTTACCGACAACCGAATGATTGTCCGTAGCGAAAGCCAACTCTATTGCGTAACACAAAAATAACAAAATGAAAAAGAAAAATCACTTCTAATGAACAAATATTAGCCATCAAATCACACATAAAACCGGATAAATAAAGCAAATTCAGTCGCAAATTTCTTTTGCAAATATCCGACTTTTTGGGTAGATTACAATCAGTGTTCAAACTTTATGCGGGGTATGTATTAAAATTATGTTACCTTTGCGCCCTTAAAAGAAAGTATTTTTAATAGATAAATTATTGATTACATAATGGCAACAGGCAGGACCATAAGTGCAAATTTCTTAACAGTAATAGACAAACAGGTTATTGAATTTTGCGGAAAAATTGCACAAACAATAAAAGATTTAATTCCAAACGATGCTGATAAAAAGAAATTCCAAGATGAATTTGGAAAAATTAGTTTAACTCGCGATGCCGGTGCAGGACGAGGCGCAGGAAAATTACAGCGTGACGCACTTTGTACTCGCGGGATACAAGGTAAAGCCCCATTTTCTAACCGAAATTTAAGATGGCACCCGCTTGTTATTGCAAGCAATCCAGTACAATACGCAAAAACTATTGAAAGAATAGAAATTGAAGGTGATGGCGAACAGCAAACACTCGTTTTTGTTGTAAAGGAAAACGGAGTAGAAAAATCGTATCCGTCAGACAAAGTTCACGAAATGCCGGAAAGATATGTTACTTTACCGGAGCACTGGGATACTCATTTAGACAGACTTCACCTGTGGAATGACACGCTCTGGACTCAAAATTCTTGTATTATTACAGCATTTGAAGCATGTGATTGGAATGCCGCATTAGAAGCGTATGCAGTTTTGGGACTGTCTATTGCCATTGATGATTACAAAATTGATTATCAAACAATTTATAGTAAAGTTGTTGATATTCTAAAAAATCAGGATATTGACAAATCCATAAAATTTCCTTCTTCTGTTTTTCCCATAGATAAGAATGATATTATATGCTGCCCATTATGTAAAGTTCCAAAATCCTTAAATCCGGCAAATCTGCCTGACAGAAAACGCGAAGAACGCTATAAATTTGCTTTTGGGGGCAATAAACGCAATGAAGGGGATGATAGTAGCATGCAAATAATGCACATCGAACCTTTGATTGAAAGCGAACTGCGGCACAATAGTACGAATGTCCGTTTTGGACACCGTTGGTGTAATGTAGCAATGACCGACCATTCTATTGACGAAACAGTTGATTTTATGGAATATATTGTTAATGCACATAAAAAGAAATAATTGGCTATGGATTTATTTGTTTCTGCGGGATTGTCAAAACCCAAAAGGTTGATTTACAAAAAAGATTTGCAACCGATAAATAACCTGAAAACAGTTTTTCGGGAAGTGCGTGATTATTTTGCGGGCAATGTGACGGGTATCACTCGTGATGAAAAAATTGCTCAAAACATAATGCGATTGCTTTTTTGTAAGATTTGCGATGAAAAAACTAAAAATGCCGAAGAATTAGTAGATTTTGCCAATCGTCCAAATGAAAATTCGGATGAATTTGCCAAAAGAATTCACCTGCTATTTTCTAACGTGAAAACTAAATATTCCGATATTTTTGATTTAGATGAAGAAATAGAAATTTTGCCTGCCGACTTGTCTTTCATTGTTAAAAAAATGGAAGATTTTTACTTGATAGATGCTAACCGTGATATTATTGCAGATGCTTTTGAGGAATTGATAGGTACTGCTTTTCGTGGTGGCGAGGGACAATTTTTTACGCCTCGAAATATCGTTCAGATGATGATTGATATTATGAACCCTCAAAATGGTGAAAAAATAATTGACCCTGCTTGCGGTAGTGGCGGTTTTTTGGCTCATATTTTACAGAATTTGCTGCCAAACGGCAATAATCATTATATTGCAGGACTTGATAAGGATTTGTTTTTGTCTAAATTGGCAAAAATTTATTTAACACTTTTAGGAGAAAACGAGTATCATATTTTCTGTGAAAACAGTTTGGAACAGCCTGAAAATTGGAGCAAAAAAACTAATGAATTTATCAAATTAGGCACATTTGATCTGATACTCACAAATCCGCCTTTTGGCGCAAAAATTCCAGTCATTGGCGAAGATTTGTTACGACAATTTGAATTAGGCCATATTTGGACAAAACAAAAAGAAGAATGGTTTTTAACAAAACAAATTCGAGAAAAACAACCACCGCAAATCTTGTTTATTGAAAGAATTATACAACTTTTGAAAGACGGTGGACGAGCAGGAATTGTATTGCCCGAAGGCGTTTTTGGAAATCCTTCCGACCGCTATATTTGGGAATATATCAAAAAATATGCTTCTGTTATTGGCGTTGTAAGTTTGTCGCAGGAAACTTTTCAACCAAGCACACACACAAAAACAAGCGTAGTATTTTTGGAAAAGAAATTTCAAAGCCGTAAAAATGTGTTTTTGGGTATTGCAAAAAATATAGGACATAATAAAAACGGGAAAGAAACTTACAAAATGGATTCCAACGGTAATTATATTTTTGATTCTAACGGACAGAAAATAATCGACGATGAAACCCCTGAAATTGCTCACAAATTCAATGTTTTTTTGAGCGGTAAACTTAAAGAAGAAAACCACTTGGGTTTTGTTGTTTCTACTGATGAAATTTTAGAAAATGTATATATCCCAGAAAGTTACAAGCCAGAATTAAAAGAAAAAATGCAGAAAATTAGAAATTCTGACGAGTATGAATTAGTTAAATTCGGCGATTTAGTAGAGCAAGGAATAATACAAATAAAAAGAGGTAATGAAATTGGTTCTCAATATTACGGCACTGGAAGCATTCCATTCATTCGCACAACCGATATCGTAAATTGGGAAATCAAGATGGACACAGTAAAAGCAATATCGGAAGATGTTTATCAAAAATATAAAAAACAGCAAGATATTCGGGAAAATGATATCTTATTTGTAAATGATGGAACATTTTTGATTGGACGCTGTAGCATGGTAACAAAAAATGATGTTAAATCAGTTATACAAAGTCATTTGCGCAAAATTAGAGTTCTAAATAAGGAAAAAGTGTGTCCGTATTATTTGTTTTATTTACTCAACACGAAATTTGTGCAGGAGCAAGTCGAAGTAAAAACATTTACTCAAGCAACATTATCAACTTTGGGTAACAGAATAATGGAACTCTATCTGCCTTTTCACAAAAAACAATCTAAAATCAGTGAATTATCGACTGAAATTCAAAATATTATTGAACAAAAAATAATTATTAGAGAGAGGACATTGAAAATTACGGAAGGCAATTTGTAATTCAAATTCGACGAATATATAGCCGCTAAATTTTTCGTATCAGGTAACGCAATGACCGCAGTGACCGGTGTGAATGTGAGTATAAAAAAAAATTATGCCAACGCAGAAAAAATAACAAAATGAAAAATTGTCAATGCGCAGAACACAATGAAGAGTTTTCCATAGCCGAAAAGACCGACGCTATCATCGCCTCCGTCGGAAAGGGCAGGGCTGCTATCATACCGCTACTTCAGGCTGTTCAGGCAGAATTTGGATACCTGCCTTCGGAAGCGGTTAACAGAATTTATGAATGTACTGAGATCGACCGCGCTCAACTCATCAGCGTATCAACATTCTACACTCAATTTCGATATGTACCGCTCGGCAAACATCAGATTCGTGTTTGTACCGGAACGGCTTGTCATGTAAAAGGAGCAAGCAACGTGTATGACGCCTTTATCAGACAGTTGAAAATAAAAGAAGGAAATGTAACAACGGACGACCGTTTGTTTTCTGTCGAAAAAATCGCCTGTCTGGGCTGTTGTACGCTTGCACCTGTGGTTCAGATTGACGAAAAAATTTACGGACATGTGATGCCCGGACGAGTGAATGAAGTAATAGCAGATTTTATTGAAACACAGGCGGCTGTCGTTAAAGAAGAAACGGCAAGAAAAAGACGAAAAATCGCCGGCGAAGTACGGCTCGGTATGGGCTCGTGCTGCATGGCAAGCGGCTCTGCCGATATATACAGGGAATTGCAAAAAGCGTCTGCCGAACTCGGTATCGAAGTGAATATAAAACCCGTAGGCTGTGTTGGAGTATGCAACCAAACGCCGCTTATCGATGTGGTAAATGCCGACGGTAACGTAGAACGCTATCCAAACGTAAAAGCCATTGAAATCAAAGAAATACTGCATCATCACTTCAAACCTGCCGGATATCTGAAACGGTTGAAAAATAATCTGCTCGGACATATAGATACTTTTCATACCGACATTACTTGGGACAATGTTGTGTGGCAACCCGAACACGAGCGCACAGGTCTTATCAGCAATTTCCTGTTCAATCAGAAACATATTTCTACAGAGGGATTTGGATTTTTAACACCCTTAAACATCGAAGAATACATCGCTCATGGCGGATTTGAAGCATTGAAGAAAGCGCTGTCCATGTCCCGTTCAGAAATCATTAGTGAAGTGTCGAAAAGCGGACTTCGCGGGCGTGGAGGCGGAGGTTTCCCGACAGGTAAAAAATGGGAAACAGTAGCCGGAGCGCAGTCGAAATCGGGCAAATACGTGATTTGCAACGGCGATGAAGGCGATCCGGGTGCGTTTATGGACCGAATGATGCTCGAATCTTACCCTTTCCGTGTTATCGAAGGAATGCTGATAGCCGCTTATGCTGTCGGCGCCGACAAAGGTATTTTTTATATTCGAGCAGAATATCCGCTGGCTGTTTCAAGAATCAAAAAGGCGCTCGAACTGTGTCGCGAACAGGGTTTTGTCTGCTCGTCTGTTGCCGGCGGCAATTTTTTGTTTGAAATATCGGTTTTCGAAGGCGCCGGCGCTTTTGTATGCGGCGAAGAAACAGCACTGATAGCATCCATCGAAGGCGACAGAGGCTTTCCCAAACAACGTCCTCCCTATCCTGCCGTCTGCGGACTGAACGGGTTGCCTACGCTTGTAAATAATGTGGAAACACTCAGCCAGATAGCATACATAATCCGCGTGGGAGCAGATAATTACGCTTCGGTAGGGACGACGGGCAGCAAAGGAACGAAAGTGTTTGCACTCGCCGGAAAAATCAATCACGGCGGACTTATAGAAGTGCCGATGGGCATTACTCTCAACCGAATAATTGAAGAAACAGGAGGCAGCGTAGAAAGTGGCAAAAGGTTAAAAGCCGTGCAGACAGGCGGTCCGTCGGGCGGATGTATTCCTGCCGAACTGTGCGATATACAAGTTGATTTCGATGCGTTTACAAAACTTGGCGCCATGATGGGTTCGGGAGGATTGGTTGTTTTGAGCGAAACAGACTGCATGGTAGACGTTGCCCGTTACTTTTTAAGTTTTACTTGCGACCAGTCTTGCGGTAAATGTACTTTTTGTCGCACAGGCACCCGCCGGATGCTTGATATTCTCAACAAGATATGCAACGGCAAAGGCACGCTTGCAGACATTGATTTACTCGAAGAACTTGCTATCAATGTCAAACGTTCATCGCTTTGTGGTCTTGGCAAAACAGCCCCCAATCCGGTATTGACTACGCTGAAATATTTCCGCCACGAATACGAAGAACATGTACAGGGCAAATGCAGCAGCGGTGTTTGCAAGGCTTTGGTCAAATACGAAATCACGGACGCCTGTATCGGTTGCACGAAATGCGCCAAAGCCTGTCCGGTGGACGCTATTCCATATACTCCCTACTCCGTTCACACCATCGACCACAACAAATGTGTACAGTGCGGTCTCTGTATCGAAGAATGCAGTTATGATGCAATAAAGAAGTCTTCGGGATTTTAGATTGAAAATAAATAAAAAATATCAATTCAGAAAAAGTTATACCTTTGCGGTTACTTATTAGATACTTTTTATGGACATAAAAAATACAGCAGAAGAATTACTGACTGTTAGAGAAGCAGCAGAGTTATTGAAAGTTACGGAAGCAACTATAGAGTGTTATATAGCCAAAGAGGTAATTCCTTCGGTCAAAATCGGAGGTGTAAGGCGGATAGTAAAAGGCGATATATGGGACAACTTCGTTCAAAAAATATGTTCCGAGAAATACGAAAAATTAGATGATAAAACAGATTATTTCGTTGCAGAACCACAAACCGAATACCTTGTATCGCGTGAACTTGCAAAAGAAGAAAGAAAATCAAAGTTGGGTTTTAACGGCTTAACGCCTACCGAATGGGCGTTGCTTTCTAAAAATGTGATAGTTGAAGACGATTTACTAAACCCTGTTTGGAACGATTTATCTTCGCCTCGCAACAAATACCAACTCGAACACGGTGCGGTTTACCCTATTAAACTTTGCGAACGACTGATAAAAATGTATTCCGCAGAGGGAGACACCGTTTTTGACCCATTTTTGGGTATTGGTACAACAATGATTGCAGCGCAGCAACTTAACCGTCATTGCGTAGGAACGGAATTAAATCCGAAGTTTGCGGGCATTGCTCAAAATTGGTTAGACGATGTGCAAGGACTTTTCAGGAATAATTTGCATTACAAAATAGTGAATGACGATTGCCGTAATTTATTGCAACACATAAGAAAAGACAAAATACAATTAACAATAACCTCGCCGCCGTACGCAGATTTCATACAAAAATCACTGAAAGACAGGGAAACAGTTCACAAAACTTCTGTAATTCGGCTTGAAAATAATAGCACGGTAAAACAGTACAGTCAGGAAGAAAATGACTTTGGTAACTTACCTTATCCTAAATTTTTGGAACAGATAAAGCATATTTTGAAAGATAATTTAACGGTTGCAAAAGTTGGCGGCTATTCCTGTTGGGTAGTTAAAGATTACCGCGACACGAAAAATAAAATACCTTATGTGCCGTTTCATTCCGATTTGGCGCGGGCGGGCGAAGAAGTTGGATGGAAATACCACGACTTGATAATTTGGGACCAGACAGGGCAACGACGGTTAGTTCTTTTGGGTTATCCGAGTGTATTATACACTAATCAAAATTGCTCCTTTATAGTGGTATTCCGCAAAGTAAAGTGATTATGAATTATAATATAGATTTTGATTTTGGCAACGGAGATACAATGTATTTGACACATTCTTTGCACCCTTACCCTGCAAAGTTTCCACCTCAGTTGCCACACACAATAATAAAACAGTTTGCACATAAAAAGGAAACTGTTTTAGACCCTTTTTGTGGTTCAGGTACAACGCTTGTTGAGGCTCGTTTGTTGGGTTGTAATGCAATCGGGATTGATGTAAATGGCTTGTCTTCTTTACTTTCCAAAGTCAAAGCAACGCCGCTTTCCAAAAAAGAACTTGTGCAAATCAAATCATTTCTTGATTTGATTGCAAACGAGGATTTTCAGTGGAAAATGCACCGTCCGACAATCAAAGTTAAAGAAATAGACGGGTTAGCGCATTGGTTTCAAAATAATGTTGCAGAAGAATTAACGCACATTCTCAATCTGATTACAGAATTGGATGATGAAAATGTAAGGGATTTCTTGAAAATAGTTTTGTCCTCAATCATTGTAAGAGTATCAAACCAAGAGAGTGATACACGATTTGTAGCCAAAAACAAAAACATTTCCGATAATTTTACTTTCGGGCTGTTTTTGACAAGGTCGAATGAATATCTAACAAGAATTGCAGACTATTCTCAAAAAGTAAATGAGGACAGTTATTTGAAACTGTTAAATGCCGACAGTCGTAATTTATCAATGCTTGATAATGAAAGTATTGATATTGTCATTACTTCGCCGCCTTATGCAAACACTTATGATTATTACCTATATCACAAATTTCGTAAGCGTTGGCTTGATTTAGATGTGCATTTTGCACAATACAACGAAATCGGCTCACGCCGCGAGTATTCGAGTTTGAAAAAGCCAGCAGAACAATGGACTATTGATTTGAAAAAGTGTTTTTCGGAAATGTTTAGGCTAATCAAAAAAGATGGTTTGGCATTTATTGTTATCGGCGATAGCGTGATAAAAAAAGAACTGATTAAAATAGACGGGGTGATTACTGATTTTATGCCCGAAATTGGTTTTAAAATTTGCAATATTATTTCGTCTAATCTGTCTGAACATTCACGCATTTTCAATCCGACTTTTGCACAGAAAAACAAAAAAGAACACCTTATAATACTCAAAAAGTGAATATGAAACAGATACGCATATATTACGAAAGTTTAGAACAAGGTGAAAACTATATTAAACCGATAATTGAAAAAGTGGTTAGCAGTAAAGTGGTTGATGTTGTTTTAGTCAAACGCCCAAAAACCGCAAAGAATTTGAATAATGGCTCAATCGCCGCTATTCAAATAATGATAACGCCCGATGTCCTGATAACAGGCATTGCTAATGGTAAAGAATATCCGTTAGTGCTGATTGAATTTACAGAGGCAGTTACAACCGAAGACCACGAATTGCAACGCACATACGGCGCAGTTGCCGCTTATCTTTCGGGTGCTTACTATCTGAAATTAGCAGGTGAAAAATATTCTGAAAAAGAGTTTGGCGGTGCAAAATACAATCCATTTTCAACACCGAAAATCTTTATTGACAAAGTCGGTTACGAGGGCTATATTATTGCCGAATGGAAAACCGAAAAAGGCAATAAATATACATTGCAGCGCAATTCAAAATATCCGTCTTGTCCGCCCGACATCGCTATTCTAACAGCAACTTTGCAAAGTGCAGTTTCTGCTTTTGTTAATTCTGAAAAAGATTGGTTTGGGCGTAGTTTTGTGACTTTGAAAAAAGAACAATCATACCAAATCTATCGCAAGCAAGTAGATGCTGCTACAGGAACAAAAGAGTTATTGGAAACGTGGAAAGGTCGCAGGGATAGCAACCTAAACAAATTACGTTACTTTGTAAAACCTAATTTTTTTGCGGCAAAAATAAACCGTTTCAGTCACGCAATGGATCCAGACAGAGGTATTTTGACTTTCATTTCGTTCCTGTTTTCAGAAACAAACAAAGTTTTCGGTATTTACGCACTTGTGCGACCGCGAGGAAACGACCTGATGAAACAGAATTTGACAACGCTTGAGTTAATGCATAGTAAGTTAGCAACAGCCCTTGAAATGGATAAAGGTGGGATACCTGACTGGTTGATTGAAGAGTTTAAGAAAGTTGCCAAAACTGCAAAATCTTTGTCAGATATAGTGGATTTTCAGCCTGTTTGGGAAAAATACAAAACTCAAATAACCGAAAATAAGGTTGTGATGACACTTGCTTACTTTTTAGACGGTATATACCTTAACCATAACGGAATATGTTTAAAGTGGGATAAAAGAAAGTTGGTAAATTCTACGAGTAAAAATTTTCTACTTGCTTTTTCAAAGCATTTCGAATTTTCTATATACACAGCGCCCACGCCGATAATCGAAGTTACAAACGAAGTAGATGAAGACGAAGTTACATATACTGTTGTTCATAAAATCCTAATTCCGAATGGATTTAAGATCATTTCCGTTTCTTATCCCGGTTCGCAAGGCGGCGGTGCTGTTTTGCCAAACCCAGAATTAGGCAAAGCCCAACCGCGTGAATATCCCGATGTTATTGCATTGCCACCGATAAATTCACAAATTGATGCCGTATTGAATGAAAGCAAAGGAATGTTTTCAAAGTCAAATGTAGAAAAGGATTTAGAAAAAATATTGCGATATAAGACCGACCCAAAACTGAAAACGGCACTCAAAGAAACTTTGCTTATGGCACAGGTTATTGACAAGAACAAAGAACTAAAAAACATTGTGATTGGAGTTGCTTTTGGCTTAAAAAATGGAACAACAACCGATTGGCAACCTGATAATGTAGATTTTATTTTCCGTATTACTAACCGCAACGAATGGGCGATTGGAATTTTCAAACAAGAAATGCGCGACCTGATACAGAAAATTGAAGGCAAAACGAGTTTTCCAACAGTGTATAAATTGAAGAAAAACAAAGATGTTACACTACAATTATTTTAATTTTTTGATGGCATCTATGTTTTATTGATATGAACTTTAATCAATAGATAAAGATATAAATGCCAACAAAATAGATTTACGATTTTTTTCGTGCGTAACCCAATCTTAAATCTTAAATAATAAAATGACTGTCATACTAAATAACAAGTTGATAGAAGCAACCGAAGGCGAGTCCCTTATCGAAACGGCATACAGGGCAGGCATCGAAATACCGTCGCTATGCTATTCCAAAGGCGCGAAACACAAATCATCGTGTATGATTTGCGCAGTGAAAGACTGCAAATCAGGGCAAATAATACCGTCATGCACGACATTGCCGGTTGAAGGTATGAAAATAGACACAAACTGCGACGAAGTGATTCAGACACGCACTTTGTCGCTTGAATTGCTGTTGAGCGACCACCGCGCCGACTGCGAAGCACCTTGCTCTTTGGTATGCCCAAACGGACTTGACATCGAACGGATGCTTGCCCGCTACGACAGCGGCGACATGGCATCAGCCTTTCAATTGCTTGCTGCGGCATTCCCTCTTCCCGAAATCAAATGTACAACCTGCAAAGTCCCATGCGAAAAAGTCTGTCGACGCGGAACAGTGGACAAATCAGTCGCTATACGCACTATAATTGAAGAAATTTACGACAAACAGCATTTAACACCTGTCGCTTCAATAAACGACAACGGCAAAACCGACGAAAAACCACCGTTCCTGTCCCGCCTCGGACGGTTTACTGACGCCGAAAAGGAGCGATTGAAGATGACCGTAAAGACAAATTCGCGTTGCCTGCATTGCGCCTGCACCGGACAAAAAGGCTGCAAACTGCGCCTGTATGCCGCCAAAATGGGAATCAAACGTTCCCGCTACGAAGTCTCGTCGGTTGTATTCGTTATGGAAAAACAGAAAATCGGCAACGGCTTGTGGTTTGAGCCTGCGAAGTGTATCAAGTGCGGTCTGTGTGTTTACAACAGCGATAACGGATTCACTTTTAGCGACAGAGGTTTCAAAATGCGCGTCGTTCTGCCCGAAGAAAACGCCTCAAACATCAACATCGCCCTCGCCGAACTCTGTCCTACCGGCGCATTATATTAAGGGAAGCGAAATAAAACAGAGTAAGGACATTCTGAAAAACAACGCCTTACCTCTTATCAAAAAAGGGGCGGTTCTTTTACCAAAAAGGGGCGGTTCTTTTACTGAAAAGGGGCGGTTCTTTTACCGAAAAGGGGCGGTTCTTTTTTGGAAAAGATAAGGACGATTTTAAAGACAACTATGAACGGCTGGCACAAGCCTCGTTCATCGTTCATAAATAGCGTGAATATAAAACAATTTATAATACTGTTATTTCTTATAACGTCGGTTTCTTGCGGACAATCGGGCGACGGCAAAGCAGACAACAACGGCGACTGGACAATCTTTCGTGGCGACCCCGGATTGAGCGGCTATTCCGATACAAAATTGCCCGACAATCTACAATTGCTTTGGACTTACAAAAGCGACTTACGAACGTCGTCATCGCCTGTAATATACAGTCATACCGTCTATTGGTCTGATAAACGCGGTAAAATCACCGGCGTTGACTTTCAAGGCGTCAAAGTTTTTGAGTACGATTTGAATACCGCCGTCGAAGCATCACCAATGTTTAGCGATTCAGTCCTTTACATCGGGCGAATAGACGGTTTTATGAGCGCTCTGTCGCTGTCAAGGCACGATACACTCTGGAATTTCGAAACACTCGGACAGATTTCAGCCACTCCTAACATCTGCGTTTTTACAGGCACTGATGCTGTGATTTTCGGCAGTTACGACAACTGTCTTTACTGTCTCAACAAAGCGACAGGCACGTTAATAAGCCGTTTTGAATCGGGCTATTATATCAATGGAGCAGTTGCCGTTACCGGTAAATACTTTGTTTCGGGAGGCTGCGACGCATGGCTCAAAGTGATTGATGGCGAAAGTGGCGTCGTTACCGATTCGCTGCTGTTAGACTCCTATATCCCCGCTTCGGCTGCCATCGACGGTAAAGACTGCTACATAGCCGACCATTCCGGCAATGTTTACGCCTTCGAAATAGAGCAGGGCAAAATTGTCAATTCGCGTAAAATGGTAACGGCAACCGACGCCAACGGCTCGTTTGTATCCGTTCCGGCGTTGTCTAAATCAACTCTTTATATTCTGTCCGACGACCGCTACCTGTATGCCATATCCCGCAAAACCGGCGAAATCAGGTGGAAATATCTGCAAAAAGGCAATTCGGGCGAGAGTTCGCCGCTCATCTGCCGCAACAAGGTCATATCCTGCACCCGCACAGGCGTTATCTCAGTTCTTAACGCCGACAGCGGCGAGTTGCTTTTCGAATACGATGCCGGCGAACAGATAACTGCCTCGCCAGCCGTTTCCGGCGGTCGCTTCTATATCCTGACAGCCAAAGGAACGCTGTTTTGTTTTGGATAATGAAAAAGACACTTTACTTTCGCAATAATTTTATTAATTGATACAATGATACAACTTACTGATATTAAAAAGTCCTATCCCGACGGGGCAACAAGAAAACACGTGTTGCGAGGGATAAATATGACAATCGACAAGGGGGAGTTTGTGGCTGTTGCCGGCGAATCGGGCTCAGGCAAAACTACTTTGCTAAATATTCTTGGTACGCTGACAATGCCCGACAGTGGAGCGTATTTATTTGAAGGGAAAAAAATTACAGGCGATATGGCGGCTCTTCGCAACAGCAAAATCGGTTTCGTGTTTCAGGAACATCGATTGATGCCACAGTACACTGTACTGCAAAATATTCTGCTGCCGACACTTGCTACCCGGAAAAAAAATACCCCCGAACAGATGAAGTATGCTCAATATCTGATGACAATGACTGATATTCCGGATATAGCGTCCCGTTTGCCGACAGCGATTTCGGGCGGAGAAGCAAGTCGCGCCGCACTGTGCAGGGCGTTGATAATAAAACCGCTACTCTTGCTTGCCGACGAGCCTACCGGTCAGTTAGACAGCCGTAACGCCCACAACACAGTGGCGCTACTCAAAAAAATAAACTGCGAAATCGGAACTACCATCGTACTCGTAAGCCATTCAAAGGAAACGACAGCCGAAGCGGAACGTATTCTAACCCTCAAAGACGGTATATTGACATGAATATTAACGCATTGTTTAAGTCGAACATAAGATATAACCGTCGTTATTACCGGTTGATAATGGCGGCGACAGTTATCATGGTGGCGGTCATTACCGGCAGCCTGATTACCGGCGATTCTGTACGTAACACGCTAATACAAAGAGTACGGCAGCGACTTGGCGATACCGAAACCATTGTGTTTTCAAAAAACTCATTCTTTGAAGACGCCTTTGTACACGGGTCTATCTTTGAAGGCAATGCAAAGGCGGCGCTACTGACCGACGGTTTCATTTCGGACAATGGCAAATATATCCCTGTGATGGTGTGGGGTGTTGACGACATGAATATCCCGCAAGGCAGCGCCAAAATTAACCGCGAACTTGCCGACGAACTCACTTCATCAGGCAATAATGATTTGATTATAAGACTGCCGGCGACAGGTATGGTACCCTCAGGTTCGCTTTTCGTAACCGACAACTATACGACGTCTATCCGCCTCTCAAACGGTGGAATAGTGGACGCTGACAACGGCGGCAATATCAGCCTCAAAAACGAACAAATCATTCCCTGCAACATCTTCGTTAACCGTCGTGAACTCGCTGCTGCACTGAAAATAAAAGGTAAAATCAATATCATTTTCAGCAGTGCAAACATCACAGTTGAAGACGTCGCAAATATTTGGACACCTTCATTATCAGGAATTAAAATCATTAATAACGAAATGTTGTCCGACAGGGTATTTCTTCAAAACGAACTCGTTGCGACTATTCTTGACACGAACATTGAGGTAAACCGCCTGTTTTCGTATATGGCTAACAGATTGACCGTAAATGGTAAGGATGCAATTCCCTATTCATTCGTTACGGCAGCCGACAGTTACAGGGGACAAAAGATTGAAAACGGGGAGATTATACTGTCGGATTATTCGGCGGCAAGGTTGAAAGCGAAGGCAGGCGACAGTATCAAAATGACATTTTTCGTATCCGACGACTTCAAAATGCTGCATGAGGATACTGTCAATCTACGCATTGCATCAATTGTGCCGATAAGCGAACTGCAAGCCGACACGACGCTCAGCGCCGAGTTTCCCGGACTGTCGGACGTGGAGAAATGTACCGACTGGGACAGTGACTTGCCAATCGACATGTCGCACATCACGAAGGAAGACGAGGACTATTGGACGAAGTACCGCTCTACGCCCAAAGCGATTGTGGCATACAGCGCTATAGCGGACAAATGGAGCAACGCCTACGGATGCGCTACGGCGCTGCGTTTCGCGCAAACGCCTGATATAAGTCGCCTTAAACCGTCGATGACCGGCATTCAGATCGTTCATCCTCGCGAGGCAGGTCTGACGGCAGCGCAAAACAGTATTGACTTCACGACACTCTTTCTGTCACTCGGTTTTTTCATTATCATTGCCGCCGCATTGCTAATGCTCGTGCCGCTCTCGGAAATGATTTTCAACCGTCGCGAAGAAATGTCGCTAATGTACGCACTTGGGTTTGACAAGAAACGTATAATAAGTATGTTATGGAAAGAATCGTTTCTTATTACACTCGTCGCATCCGCTATCGGTATTATTGTCGGCGTACTTTACACATTGCTGATAATTACACTTTTGAATACTTTATGGCAGGGCGCTGTGCATACCGACGGTTTCACTTTTTACGCAAATTATAAAACCCTGCTCGCCGGAACTCTCGCCGGTATGACTATTTCTCTCATAATACTGAGATTATCTATATCGAGGGCGGTCAAACGAATTGACAAGCCGCTTAAAACAAGTCGGAAGATAGCGAAAGCCGCGTCTTTTTTCAGCATTAATCAATTGATATGTGCTGATTTGAAAGCCGCTGGTAAACGCGCGTGGCTGTCGTTTGTGGCGCTTGCATCGGGAGTGTTGATTGTGTTTGCGGTGGGACTTAACCGATCGGGGTACACCGACGGTAAGCAGTTGCAACGCGCTACCGGCGGCTACTCGCTGTGGTGCGAAACAAGTATCCCTGTCTACTATAATCTGTCGACGGATTACGGGCGTAAAAAACTGTCGCTAAACATTTTGACGGAAGATGTAGAGGCGTTACAACTCTTACGTTTCGGCGCCGACGACGCCAGTTGTCTAAATCTCAACAAGGTAATGCAACCAACGGTATTGGGCGCTGATATTAAAAGGCTGTTATCCTCCGGTCTGCAAATCAAGCAAAGCATTTATGGCGACGGAATTTCAGCATTCGAAAGCGTAACTCTGTCATCTCTGACTGCACCGGACGTCTATCCCGTATTAGTTGATGAAACGGCGCTTCTCTGGGGCTTGCAGATGAAACTCGGCGATACATTGAGGTATGAAGCGGGCGACGGACGTACGGTCAATCTGCTGCTTGCAGGCACGCTTCATAACTCAATCTTTCAGGGCAATCTGTTGTTGGATAAAGATATATTTAAATCAATCTGGAACGAGATAACCGGCAGCGAGATAGCGCTCATCAAAACAAACTGCACTTCGCAAACCGAAATATCTGATATAAAAACTTTAATAGACAGGGCATTAAGCGAATACGGCGTGCGCGTCATGCCGACTGTGCAGCGATTAAAAGAGTTCAACAGCGTAACCGACACTTATTTGACTATTTTTCTGGTGCTTGGCGGTTTCGGATTGCTTATCGGCGTAGCAGGTTTCATCATCGTGGTGCGCAAAGACTTAGCGTCGCGTCGAGAGCAAATCGGTCTGTTGCGGGCGCTCGGTTTCAGCGACAGGAGACTGACGTGGCTACTCGTAACCGAAAACCGCCTCATCCCCTTTGCTGCGATTGTAACCGGCTTTGGTTTATCGCTCTGTGCCGTTATCGGCGGTTTAGCAAGCGTAACTGCCGAAATCTGGCTTATAGTCTTGGTATTTTTGATATTACTTATATCAGGCGTATTTTATTTCATAAAAAAAGAAGTACTTCTTATATTTAAGATTTAAGATTTAAGATTTAAGATTGGGCGATGCCGGCTGGTACTTCTTAGATTAAGCGTGCGTAAGCCAATCTTAAATCTTAAATTACATTGCATGCGTAAGCCAATCTTAAATTTTGAATTACATTGCGTGCGTAAGCCAATCTTAAATCTTAAATTTTGAATTTTAAATCTTAAAATTCTGCTCACAAGTCGCGCAGCGACGACACTTTATTAACCGTATGCTTTAGCATACGGGTTATCAATCACATACCCGTCAAGTCCCGCAGGGACGACACTTTATTAATTGGTTGATAAAGTGTCGTCCCTGCGGGACTTATGAGAGAGCAGGTTCGCTACCGTATGCTAAAAGCATACGGTTAATAAAGTGTCCTCCCTGCGGGAGGTATTGTTATATTTTTATTAATTTCCCATTCCTATATTAAGCGTGCGTAAGCCAATCTTAAATCTTAAATCATAAATCTTAAATCTCAAATCTCAAATTATTAATGAAGATATTATTTATAGTGCCCGGTTCGGGCGATTCATTTTACTGCGGAAATTGCTTTCGCGACAACCTTCAAGCCAATGCTTTGCGCAAGGCAGGGCATGATGTTACGGTTATGCCGCTTTATTTGCCTCTCAAAGACGCATCGTTCAAAGGCAATACACCGCTGTTTTTCCCTGCTGTAACACTCTACGTTGCTCGTAAATATTTTAAAAACAGAACTGTGCCGCGCTGGATGGAACGATTGCTAAATTCCGACAAATCGCTCGATATGGCGTCTTCAATGTCGGGCGCAACTTCGTCGGAGGGACTTGAAGACATGACGCTTTCGATGATTAAAGGCGACGACCCAATATTTATGCAGCACGTCGGGATGATTATCAACTGGATTAAGAACCACGAGCGTCCTGATATAATACACCTTTCGAGCAGTTTGATTATCGGTATAGCCAAGATTATCAGACAGGAAATCAATATCCCGACAGTATGTTCGCTACAGGATGAAGAAATCTGGCTCGACCCGCTTGGAAGTTATGCCAACGAAGCATGGCAGGGAATTTGGGACAGCGTCGGCTGCATCGACGCCTTCATTACCTCAAGCGATTATTACCGGCAATCGGTTTTGAAGCGAACCGACCGTATCAAACATATCGAAGTAGTCTATCCCGGTTTAAATATAGCGAAATACGCATCCGGCGACTATCCGGCTGACCCTGTGATTGGTTTTTTCTATCGCATGAACAGTCTTGACGGCTTGCATATCCTTGCTGAGGCATTTGTTATGATGAAGAAAGCAAACCTTGTCCCGCGCCTGCGTCTGCGTATCGGTGGCGGCTATTCGGGCGCCGATAAACGGTTCCTGAAAAAAGTCCGCGCCACGCTCGCTCCATACGACGACTTTGTGGACTGGCACGAGGGTTATAGCCTTAGCGAACATGCCGAGTTTTATCACCGGACAACCGTTGTAAGTGTGCCGGTTACGTTCGACGAAGCCATCGGGCTGTACGTCTGTGAAGCGTACGCTTCCGGACGTCCGGTTGTTGAGCCCGCAACCGGCTCTTTCCCCGAAATCGTTGCCGACGGCGGCGTCCTTTATGACAAAAACACACCCGAATCCCTTGCCAAAGCGCTTATCAAAATATTGTCCAACGAAATATTATGGACATCATGCCGCGACAATGCCCTTCGCCATGCCCGCGAAAAATACAGCGATACCGTTATGACGCAGCAACTTGAACGAATATATAACGGCGTAACCAAATAAATAAGAGATAACGAATAAATAAAATTCTGCTCAAAAGTCGCGTAGCGACGACACTTTATTAACCGTATGCTTTTAGCATACGGGTTATCAATCACATACACGTTAAGTCCAGCAGCGACAACACTTTATTAACCAATTAAAACCACCTGTTAATATGTTGTTTGTGAAAAGCGTCATTGTAAACGAAGTGAAGCAATCCGGAAATCGTTGAATTTCTCACCCGTGAGCGGAAAATTTCTCACCCGTGAGCGGAAAATTTCTCACTCGTGAGCGGAAAATTTCTCACCCGTGAGCGGAAAATTTCTCACCCGTGAGCGGAAAATTTCTCACCCGTGAGCAGAAAATTTGACATTGCGCAAATTCACTTGTTTCATTATATATATTAATATAGTAGCAGATGACGCCGAAGACGTCGAATATGAAACTTTAGTTCGGCGTATGCCAATATTTTCTTTTCGTATAATTATTATAGATTTGAACACTTTTTATATATGTTAAGGGAAGCGAAATAAATAAAATTCTGCTCACAAGTCGCGCAGCGACGACACTTTATTAACCGTATGCTTTTAGCATACGGGTTATCAATCACATACACGCTAAGTCCAGCAGAGACAACACTTTATTAACCAATTAAAACCACCTGTTAATATGTTGTTTGTGAAAAGCGTCATTGTAAGCGAAGTGAAGCAATCCGGAAATCGTTGAATTTCTCACTCGTGAGCGGAAAATTTCTCACCCGTGAGCGGAAAATTTCTCACCCGTGAGCGGAAAATTTCTCACTCGTGAGCGGAAAATTTCTCACCCGTGAGCGGAAAA
>JAIRLY010000290.1 GCA_031259075.1 Dysgonamonadaceae bacterium
TGTGCGAAATAAGAGATAAATAAACAGGGATAAAGATGAAAAGAGATAGTTTAAGATGAAGTTAAGCCGCTGAAAAACAAAAAAAACCGCTGTACAAGCGGCTTTTACGGCGGTATGGACGGGACTCGAACCCGCGACCCCATGCGTGACAGGCATGTATTCTAACCAGCTGAACTACCACACCGAGTTTATTTTTGCGGTGCAAAGATATACTAAAGTTTTTATTTCCACAACTTTTTTCATGATAAATTTCACTTATGTTTTTTTTTAATTGAAAATCAAATATTTATATGATAGAAAACTATTCGCATGGAACAATTAAAATTACCTGCTTCACTCTTTATCCTCGTTCCTACTGTTTTTTCAAATAAAATACGTAATTTTGCAATTCAAATTCTATTTATCATGTCTGAAAATATTACGAACGAAGAAAACAAAAAGAGTCTTAATTTTATTGAAGCGATTGTTGAAAAAGACTTGGCGGAAGGAAAAAACGGACGAAGAATACAAACTCGTTTTCCGCCGGAACCAAATGGATATTTGCATATTGGTCATGCTAAAGCTATTTGCATGGATTTCGGCATTGCTCAAAAATACGGAGGAATTTGTAATCTTCGTTTTGACGACACAAACCCTACCAAAGAGGATGTAGAATATGTAGATTCAATCATGGAAGATATTCAATGGTTGGGTTATAAATGGGAAAACGTTTACTATGCTTCCGATTACTTTCAACAATTATGGAATTTTGCCATTCAATTGATTGAAGCCGGAAAAGCTTATATTGACGAACAATCGTCCGAAGAAATTGCAAAGCAAAAAGGAACTCCTACTCAACCTGGCGTCAACTCTCCTTACAGAAATCGTCCCATTGAAGAAAGTCTGGACTTGTTTAAGAAGATGAATAAAGGTGAAATCCCGGAAAGCGCTATGGTACTGAGAGCAAAAATAGACATGGCCAATCCGAATATGCACTTTCGTGATCCGGTTATTTATCGGATTATTAATCATCCTCACCATCGAACGGGAACTACATGGAAAGTTTACCCTATGTACGACTTCGCACATGGACAAAGCGATTATTTCGAAGGTGTTACCCATTCTATTTGCACGTTGGAATTTGAAGTCCATCGTCCTTTATATGATTGGTTTATAGATCAATTAAAAGAACAAAAAACGGAAGATGGCGATTATCGACCGCGACAATTTGAATTCAATCGTTTGAATTTAACTTATACTATGATGAGTAAGCGAAAGTTACTACAATTAGTACAGGAAAAACTCGTTAACGGCTGGGACGATCCTCGCATGCCAACTATTACCGGTTTACGTAGAAGAGGTTATACGTCGGACGCCATTCGAAAATTCGTTGATAAAATTGGCTATACCAAGTTCGAAGCCATAATTGATGTTGCATTATTGGAACATGCTGTTCGTGAAGATTTGAATGTAAAGGCAAAACGAGTTTCAGTTGTTATTGATCCGCTTAAACTAATCATTATAAACTATCCGGAAAAAAAAGTAGAAATGATGGAAGCAATCAACAATCCCGAAGATGAAACGATGGGTAGCCACAAGATTGCTTTTACTCGTGAACTATATATAGAAAAAGAAGATTTCATGGAAGATGCGCCTAAGAAATTCTTCCGTATGACCCCCGGACAAGAAGTCCGTCTAAAAAATGCTTATATCGTTAAATGTACAGGTATTAAAAAAGATTTGGCGGGAAACATTGAAGAAGTTTATGCCGAATATGATCCTCAAACTAAAAGTGGAATGCCCGAAAGCAACCGAAAGGTAAAAGGAACTTTACATTGGGTTTCAGTAGATCATAGCATCCCTGCTGAAGTTCGCTTATACGATCGGCTTTTTAAAGTTGAAAATCCGGCCGAAGACAAAGAAAAAGATTTTCGCGAATTATTAAATCCGGATTCATTGATCATTCAAACCAATGCAAGAGCTGAAAAAGAATTGGAAAATGTAAAACCATTTGAGAATTTTCAATTTCAACGACTGGGATATTTCAATGTAGATCCGGATTCAACAACCGATAAATTAGTTTTTAATCGAACCGTTTCGTTAAAAGACTCAAAAAAGTTATGAATATATGAGTTACGCGTTATCGTTCTTTAAGACATTCGCAACTCACGACTTATAATTCTCAAATAGCTAATAATTCTAAAATTATGTTCGAATATAGAGATTTTGATAATGATCCGGATGAATTTTCTCAAGAATCGTATCCGGATTTTTATTACGATTGGGATGAAATACTAACAAAAAACCTCAATCCGTATTTTTTTGATTCAGAAGAATTTAGTGAAATAATTGAGCTTTATCTAAACGACGGCGAAATCTTAAAAGCGAAACAAACCATTCAATACGCATTGAAATTTCATCCTGAAGATGCAGATTTAATTTTTGATATTTTACTTTTTTTAAATGACTTCGAATTGTGGAATGATTTGCTTAAACTGTCGGAACAATATAAAGATATATCCAAAGTATGGGCAGATGGACATAAGGTTACTGCTCTTTTGCATTTAGGCATGGAAGAGGACGCGTTTCTTTTTTTCCGAAAACTGAAAACTAAATATGAAAAGAACAAAGAAGACCTTTCCATTATATATCAAGCTATGGGGGAAGCGTTGAATGAAGTGGATCTTTTCGATGCATGCATTGATGTTATAGATGAAATTCTTTCAATTCTTGGGCCTAACGTTGATTTCTATTGGTTGAAACTCCAATCCTATTTCTCTTTAAATCTCAAAGAAGAGGTGTTGAAAATAGCGAATCAGATAGAACAGATCAAACCGTTGGATGCTGAAAATTGGTATCGTTTGGGAAAAATATACTCTGATATAGATGAAATGGAAAAAGCCATTGATGCTTTTGAATTTGTAGAATCGTTGGGAAATATAAAATCAATCAATTATATAACTTTAATCACCGCCTACGAAAAAAACGGTAATTATTTAAAAGCTTTGGAAAAAGCAAAAGATTATTTATATTTGTATCCTGAGAATTGTATGATGAATGTTCTTGCTGCAAATATCTGTTCCAAAATGGAAATGTGGGAAGAAGCGCTTTTTTATGTAAACGTTGCATTGAAAATAGTTCCCGGAATGGACGAACTTTATTTGTATAAAAGTAATGTTTTTCTTAATCTTGGAGAACAAAAAAAAGCAATATCTGTTCTTGAAGAAGGAATAAGATTAACAAGTGATCAAGAAGGAGATTTAAAAAAAGAATTGGAAAGACTACAAAATCAATATCCAAATTAAAATTATGGCAAAAATACGAGGAACAGTTGTAATAGATACCAATAGATGCAAAGGATGCGATCTGTGTGTAATAGCATGTCCGACAGATGTACTCATATTAGGAAAAGAGGTAAACAACAAAGGTTATAATTATGCCCAATCGGTGAAGCCGGATGAGTGTATTGGTTGCGCAAATTGTGGATATGTATGTCCGGATGGATGTATTACCGTTTATAAAGTTAAGAATTAAAAAACCGGTAAACAGAAGCTAAATTTTTAACTCTCAATTAATTCTTAATTTTTAATTTGAAAAATATGGCCGAAGAAATTAAATTAATGAAAGGAAACGAAGCGATTGCACATGCTGCCATTCGCTATGGCGTGGATGGATATTTTGGTTATCCGATTACACCGCAATCAGAAATAATGGAGACCCTTATGGACGAAAAACCTTGGGAAACAACAGGAATGGTAGTCCTTCAAGCCGAAAGTGAAGTTGCCGCTATTAATATGGTATACGGTGGAGCCGCTTGCGGAAAAAGAGTAATGACTTCTTCTTCCAGTCCGGGAGTCAGCTTGAAACAAGAAGGAATTTCGTATATGGCCGGCGCTGAATTGCCCGGATTAATTGTAAATGTGATGCGAGGCGGCCCCGGTTTAGGAACGATTCAACCAAGCCAAGCCGATTATTTCCAAACCGTTAAAGGCGGAGGTCATGGTGATTATCGTTTGATTACATTGGCTCCGGCTTCCGTTCAGGAAATGGCAGACCACGTGGCTTTGGGATTCAATTTGTCTTTCAAGTACAACAACCCGGCGATGATTCTTTCGGATGGAGTGATCGGACAAATGATGGAAAAAGTTATTTTACCGGAACAACAACCCCGAAAAACAGAAAAGGAAATTCGTACGGAACAACCTTGGGCTACTTTAGGCAAACCAAATTCCCGTAAACCGAATATTATTACCTCACTGGAACTGGATTCCTCTATTATGGAACAGAATAATATTCGTTTTCAAGCAAAATACAAAGCCATTGAAGAAAATGAAGTTTTATATGAAGAATTACTTTGCGACGATGCCGACTATCTGATCGTCGCTTTTGGTTCTGCAGCGCGAATCAGTCAAAAAGCAGTAGATATGGCAAGAGAAGAAGGAATAAAGGTAGGGCTTTTTCGTCCGATTACTTTATGGCCTTTCCCTACAAAAAAAATAAACGCCTACAAAGACAAACTAAAAAGTATTTTAACAGTAGAATTAAACGCCGGACAAATGATTGAGGATGTGAAACTCGCGGTAGAATGTAAGATACCGGTAGAACATTACGGACGATTAGGCGGAATTGTTCCCACTCCGCAAGAAGTACTGAGAGAATTAAAAAAATTAAAAAAATAAAGAACGTGAAAGATCTGAAAGAAATATTTTTATTATTTCTTTCATTATTTTCATGCTCTTCACTATTTTCATTATGAAAGACATAATAAATCCCGAAAACAAAGTTTATGAAAAACCTCGTTTGATGAATGATAACCCTATGCATTACTGTCCCGGATGCAGTCATGGAGTAGTGCATAAGCTTGTAGCTGAAGTTATCGACGAAATGGGTTTAGCAGAAAAAACAATTGGCGTAGCGCCGGTAGGATGTGCCGTTTTTGCTTACAATTATTTAGATATAGACTGGATAGAAGCAGCGCATGGACGAGCGCCTGCAATTGCAACAGCTGCTAAACGGTTGAACCCGGATAAAATGGTGTTCACCTATCAAGGAGACGGCGATTTAGCCGCCATTGGTACGGCAGAAACGATTCACGCTTGCAACAGAGGCGAAAACATTGTGATTATTTTTATCAACAATGCAATATATGGAATGACCGGAGGTCAAATGGCGCCAACAACACTTCTTGATATGAAAACAGCAACTTGTCCTTACGGACGAAATGTTATGCTGAATGGTTATCCACTGAAAATATCCGACTTATTAGTCCAATTGGAAGGAACTTATTTGATTACGCGGGAAACAGTGCACACAACTCCCGCTATCAAAAGAGCTAAGAAAACACTGCGAAAAGCATTCGAAAATGCAATGGCGGGAAAAGGAACTTCAGTAGTGGAAGTTGTTTCTACATGTGCATCCGGTTGGAAAATGACGCCCGATCAAGCCAATAAATGGATGGTTGAAAATATGTTGCCTATGTATCCCTTAGGCGTTTTAAAAGATAAATCAATATTATAATAATCTGTTGACGCACTAATATCAGAAAACACAAGTAAATTAATTAATTATGCAGCACGAAATAGTTATAGCCGGATTTGGAGGACAAGGTGTCCTTTCTATGGGCAAGATACTTGCCTATTCAGGTTTGATGGAAAATAAAGAAGTTGCTTGGTTTCCATCTTATGGACCGGAACAGCGGGGTGGAACTGCTAATGTAACCGTAATTTTAAGTGATGAACGAATATCTTCTCCCGTCTTAAATGAATACGATATTGCAATCATCTTGAATCAACCCTCGTTAGAAAAATTTGAAAATGCAGTTAAACAAGGAGGATTTCTCATTTATGATGGTTATGGAATCACGAGAAAACCTGCTCGTAAAGACATCCGAATCTTTGAAATAGATGCGATGAATATAGCTACAAAAGAAGGAAACGTAAAAGCATTCAATATGATTGTGTTGGGTGGAATGTTAAAAATAATTCCGATGGTAAAACTTGAAAGTGTGATAGCCGGTTTGAAGAAATCACTCCCCGAACGTCATCATAAACTTTTGCCGATGAATGAAAAGGCGATCCTTAGAGGAATGGAATTAATAAAAGAACAGAACGTAGAATAAAAATATTGCGACAAACTGGCTTCATATTATTTCTGCTTCCGGTTTTTTTTCCGTTCATTCTTTCCGGACAAGTCGTCTACGAGGAATTACGGGATTCTTTATCGACCATCAATTCAACAGATACTCTTTTAGTAGATTCGATACAAGACAAACGATTTGATCATATTCAAGCTCCTGTTTTAGAAATAGATACTACTAAATCAATTTATTTTTGGAATATAACCGAACGAACAGGTGAAATTATTCCTGTTCGTCCCGATACTTTTTTAACCGATTATTTCAATCGAACTAATGTAGAAGGAATGGGAATATCCGTAGCTTATTTGGGTAATTTAGGATTACCGACCGAGTCGAGGATTTTTTTTGAAAGAGATGACCGCTCCCAATTTATGTTTTCAGACCCGTATCGTGCCTACGCAAAAACGCCGGGGAATTTCGATTTTCTTAATACCAAAATACCTTACTCCAATATTTCCTACCAAAGAGCCGGCGACCGCGCTGTCAGAGAGGAAAGATTGCAAGCATTGCTTGCTTTCAATGTCGGCAAGAAGATAAATATCGGATTTGACGTAGATTACTTGTATGCGCGCGGGTTTTATACTTCCCAAGCAGCGAAACACATGGAATGGGTATGCTTTGGAAACTATATTTCCGACCGTCATCAATTGCATCTGTTTTTCAATCCTTCGGATTATACGAATGCAGAAAACGGAGGAATTGAAGACGACCGGTGGATTTCTCATCCGGATTACATGGATAGACGCGTTTCTAATACACTGGAAATTCCTGTACGATTTAGCAATGTATGGAATCATATAAAAGGAAAACAAATCTATTTGAATTATCATTATAATTTAGGATTTGAAAGAGAAATCCAATACAAAACCGATAGCGGCAACGTTATCAAGCAATTTATTCCCGTTTCAAGTATTATTTATACTTTTGATTACAAAGAAAGGAAAAAAAAATTTTATTCTACCGGTACTTTGATTGATGATTATTATAATAAAACAAATTGGTTTGAAGACGATCGTTTAGCGAATGATTCCACTTCTTATCGATTGTTAAGTAATACTTTAGCTTTATCGCTCCGCGAAGGATTCAGCGATTGGGCAAAATTTGATTTAACGGCTTTCCTTACATACGAAATTCATAATTTTACAACAATGGATTCCTTAAATCATGAAGAAAAACAATCGACAGTTTACGTAGGCGGAGAATTGTTTAAACGAAAGGGAAAAATTTTACGTTACAAAGCGCAAGGAAAATATGGTATTCTAGGGAATAATTTCGGAGATTTTGATATTTCCGGAAACATCGAAACCCGAATCCCGGTCGGGAGAGATACTGCTTCTATTAACGCCAATGCATTTATAAAAAATTTATCTCCCACTTATTACGAAAACCGTTACAGAAGTAAATATTTCCAATGGGACAATAAATTTGAAAAAGTAACCAAAGTATTTATCGGAGGAAATATTGATATTCCGCATACAAAAACCAATTTTGGATTAGGAGTTGAGAACCTCACGAATTACATCTATTTCGATAAAACGGGTTATCCGAAACAATTCGGTAAAAACATACAAATTTTGGGTGTTTTTTTGAATCAAAATTTTCAATTAAAAGCTTTACATTGGGATAACCAATTCGTATATCAGAAGTCCGGTAGAGCCGATATTGTCCCATTGCCGGATTTTACGGCCTATTCCAGTTTATATGTTCATTTCAAAATAGCCAAAGTGTTAACCATTCAAATGGGCGTAAATGCTCATTATTGGACAAAATATTACGCTCCTGCTTACGAGCCTGCAACACAACAATTTAAATTGCAAGATGAAGTAAAAGTCGGTAACTATCCTTTGTTGGGCGGATTTCTCAATTGTCATCTGAAACAGACGCGTTTTTTTATCGAATATTACAATGCAAGCGCTTTGTTTATTACTCCTACCGAATATTTCTCATTGCCGCATTATCCGGTCAATCCGACTGTTCTAAAACTTGGATTATCAGTTAATTTTATTAATTAAACAAGTTATACTATCACTTTGAAACAAATTATTATCTTTCACTTTTTTCATTTTCACACGTTTGGAAATCCCATGATTTTCATGTAATTTTGCATGGTTTGATATATGAATAAAAATCATGAAAACAAAAAAACAGTTAACCGGTTCTTTTATTCTTATTCTTTTTATTTTAACGATTTTATTTTTCTTATTCAGAAACCATACAATACGAGGACGTGATTTTCCGGAGATAAAATCGTCCGGAGTGTTGAATGTTGTGACCGAATACAATTCAATAGACTATTATGTGTCCGGAGATTCCATTGCCGGTTTGCAATACGAACTGTGTAAATATCTGGAAAAATGTTCCGGCTTAAAAGTGAAAATCTATCTGGAAAATAATCTGGAAAACTGTATTGATAAATTAGAAAATAATTCATACGACGTTATTGCTCGAAGTATCCCGATAACCAACGAGAATAGGCAAAATTTGGCTTTTACAATTCCAATTACTCAAAATAAGCAAGTATTGGTACAACGAAATTTATCGGAAACCGATTCGAGTATCTATATTCACAATCAAATTGATTTGGCAAACAAAACGGTTTACGTACCCAAAAACTCACCGGTCATTTTCCGGTTAAAAAACTTGTCGGAAGAAATTGCAGAACCTATTTACATTAAGGAAATTACAAATTATACTGCAGAGCAGTTGATCTATATGGTGAACGACAATTGTATTGATTATGCAGTAGTAGATAATGAAATCGCTTTGAAAAACCTACAATTATTTTCTAATATAGATATTAAAATCGACATTAGTTTTACTCAGTTTCAAGCATGGATGGTAAGAAAAAACGCTCCTGTTTTATTAGATAGTTTGAATAAATGGCTTTCGAATTATCATACCGCAAAATACCCTTAAAAAATCAGACTTTTTCATCTTACATCTCCGAATTTTAAAAATATTGATTACTTTTGCACTTGCAAGGTTTATAAACAAAAACAAACGGGATTGAATGCTCGAAAGAATTATTATTTTGGACGGAGCGGATACTGCAACTTTTTTTGGAATTAATAATTCCAATATACAGTTAATCAAATCTTTATATCCAAAATTAAAGATTATAGCACGTGGCAATACAATGAAAGTGATAGGTGACGAGTTGGAATTGGCGGTTTTCGAGGAAAAGATAAAGGAAATGGAAACCTATTGTATGGAATATAACCTGTTGCCGGAGAACGCCGTATTAAAAATAGTAAAAGGAGGACAACCGGATTCCAATTTTCCCGTCAAACAAGATCATCTGATTATCTACGGAATGAACGGTAAACCAATCGTTGCCCGTACGGAAAACCAACGAAAATTGGTTCGGGAATTTGATAAAAATGACATGCTGTTTGCTATTGGTCCTGCGGGTTCGGGTAAGACATATACGGCAATTGCATTAGCTGTTCGGGCATTGAAAAATAAAGAAGTAAAAAAGATTATTTTGAGCCGTCCGGCGGTAGAAGCAGGTGAAAAACTTGGTTTTCTTCCGGGAGATATGAAAGAAAAAATTGATCCGTATTTACAACCATTGTATGATGCGCTGGAAGACATGATTCCTGTCGCCAAATTGAAAGAATATCTCGAAAACAAGGTAATCCAGATTGCGCCTTTGGCTTTTATGCGCGGACGCACATTAAGCGATGCAGTAATCATTTTAGACGAGGCGCAAAATACAAATATTCAACAAATTAAAATGTTTTTGACGCGTTTAGGAATGAATGCAAAAATGATTATTACGGGCGATATCACCCAGATTGATTTACCGTCTTCTCAACAGTCAGGATTGATTCATGCTATGAAAATATTGAAAAATATTTCCGGCATTGCACAAATCGAATTGGGAAAAAACGATATTGTGAGAAATAAGTTGGTACAACGTATCGTAGAAGCCTATGAATGTGTTAATGCGAGTATACCTGCAAATTAGCAAATAAATAATTATGATAATAACAGATTTTAAATTTCCGGATCAGACCGGCGTTTATCATGGAAAAGTGAGAGATGTATATTCCATCGGCGAAGACCGGTTAATAATGATTGCAACCGACCGGATTTCTGCTTTTGATGTAATTCTTCCCCAAGGAATACCCTATAAAGGACAAGTTCTTAATCAAATTGCCGCCAAATTTTTGGATGCAACCGCAGATATTCTTCCCAACTGGAAACTCGCTGTTCCCGATCCGATGGTTACCGTTGGTTTACGTTGCGAACCTTTCAAAATAGAGATGGTTATTCGCGGGTACTTAACAGGAAGCGCTTGGAGAGAATACAAAACCGGAACGAGAGTTCTTTGTGGAATTATTTTACCTGAAGGAATGAGAGAAAATGAAAAATTTCCGGCGCCAATCATTACACCAACTACCAAAGCGGAAGAAGGACACGATGAAAATATCTCCAAAGAGCAAATCATAACGCAAGGACTGGCTAGCAAAGAAGATTATGAACAATTGGAGTATTATACTCAAGCTTTATTTCAACGTGGAACGGAAATAGCAGCCTCTAAAGGGTTAATTTTGGTAGACACTAAGTATGAATTTGGTAAAAAAGACGGCAAGATCTATTTGATAGACGAAATTCATACTCCCGATTCTTCCCGTTACTTCTATGCAGACGGTTACCGAAACCGGTTTGAAAAAGGAGAAGAACAAAAACAACTTTCAAAGGAATTTGTACGTAAATGGCTTATAGATAATGGATTTCAAGGAAAAGAAGACCAGAAAATACCGGAAATGACTCCTGCTTATTGCGAAAGTGTATCGGAAAGATATATTGAACTGTACGAAAGAATCACCGGAGAAAAATTTGTGAAAGCAGACATTCGTGATATTTCCGAACGTATCAAACGGAATATCGATTCTTATTTGAAAAAGTAAAAAATGGATCAATACGGATTAATTGGATATCCATTAAGACACTCATCCTCTATGGGGTTCTTTAATGATAAATTTGAAGCGGAGAAGATTGACGCCGAATATCTGAATTTTGAAATTCCTTCTATAGAAGAATTTGAAGCTATTCTAAAAAATCATCCGGATCTTAAAGGTTTGAATGTAACGATTCCTTACAAAGAGCAAGTAATTCCTTATTTAGGCCAAATGAGTGAAAATGCAAAATCCATAGGAGCTGTTAATGTAATAAAAATTGATCGAATCAAAGGAAAAATAAAATTAACCGGCTTCAATTCGGATATTATCGGCTTTCAAGGATCAATAGAACCGATGTTGGAAAATCATCACCAACGTGCTTTGATTCTCGGAACAGGTGGTTCGGCAAAAGCAATTTTCTATGGATTGAAACACTTGGATATTATTCCCTCTTTCGTTTCCAGAGAAAAAAAAGCTGAAAATATATTGAATTATAATGAATTAACGCCTGAAATAATCCATTCGAATACAATTATTGTAAATTGTACTCCAGTGGGAATGTGGCCGCGTGTAGATGAGTGTCCAAATATTCCATACGAATGGATAACAGAAAAACATTTATTATACGATTTATTATATAACCCCGATGAGACTTTATTTATGAAGTTAGGTAAAGAACGGGGAGCAAAAGTAAAGAATGGATTGGAAATGCTTTTGTTACAGGCATTTGCAAGTTGGGATTTTTGGCATGGAAATCCAAAATAACAAATATCGGTTACTTTAAACAATTATTCGGGAAAAAGGGACGACGTCCATCGAACAAAATTCCTTATCTAAATATTTGAAATGACCGCTCATAGCTACCATTGCAGCATTATCCGTTGTAAACGCAAACGGAGGAATGTGGATTTTCCAACCGTATCTTTCGGCATGTTCTTCAAAAGCCTTTCGTAAACCGGAATTGGCCGAAACGCCTCCGGCAATAGCTATTTCTTTTATTTTCAAATCGTTGGATGCTTTTCGAAGTTTATCCATTAAAATCTCAATAATAGTAAATTGCAAACTTGCGCTTAAATCCGTTTTATTTTCTTCAATAAAAAAAGGATTTTCTTTCAAACCATCCCGTAAAAGATAAAGAAAAGATGTCTTTAATCCGCTGAAACTGTAATCATAAGCCGAAATATGCGGCTTACTCAACCGGAACGCTTTCGGATTTCCGTCTTGGGCCAATCTGTCGATAAACGGTCCGCCCGGATAAGGCAATCCCATTACTTTGGAGCATTTATCAAAAGCTTCTCCGGCAGCATCGTCAATCGTTTGTCCGACGATTTCCATCGCATTATAAGCGCGAACCAAAATGATTTGAGAATTTCCACCCGATACTAATAAACACAGGAAAGGAAATTCCGGTTGCTTATTCCCGTATTCCTTTTGTTTAATAAAATGAGCTAAAACATGTGCTTGCAAATGATTGACTTCAATCATCGGAATATCTAAAGCCGTTGTAAAACCCTTTGCAAAGGAGACGCCAACCAAGAGAGAACCCAAGAGCCCGGGACCACGAGTGAAAGCGACTGCCGATAATTCTGTTTTTTCTATACCTGCTTGTTTTATAGCTTGATCCACTACCGGAATAATATTTTGTTGATGTGCCCGCGAAGCTAATTCAGGAACAACACCGCCATATTCTTCGTGTATTTTTTGTCCGGCTATAATGTTAGACAACATGACACCGTTTCGGATAACCGCAGCCGACGTATCGTCGCAAGAAGATTCAATACCTAAAATAGTTACGTTCATAATCAAGTTATTGAGCACAAATGTACATGAAATTTTCGACATTCCACACAGACCGATAAAAATGTCCGGCAAAATTTATAGGGGAATGTACAAAAAAGTTCTTTGTTAATCCCTAAAAAACAGGATGTCGTAAGCTATCGGCAAATCGCTTTCAAGCGAAATGTCATTAAAAGCGGTAAGCGAAGTGTGGTGAAAAAAGGACTCTCTTTTGCGTAAGCATTATCATTCAAATCAATATAACCACAACCGATTTCGCGCCGTGCGCTCCGATTACAAGCGCCTGTTCGATATCTGCGGTTTTTGAAGGACCCGAAATAAACGCTCCGAAACCGTAATCATTGTCGGCAATACATTCGTAAGCCTCGTGCATGTTATTGACAATCCTGTTTTTGTCGAGAAGAATCACAAGGTTTTCGGTAATGAAATAAAGCGCTTTTTGCCTTACGTTCTGTGGAATCCATACACAGCCGTTTTCCGCTACGCCAAATTCACCTTTCACTACGGCAAGTTCGACGCCATTAAGATTGTGAGGATCGTCCGTCTCATCCGGATTAAAAGAAGAGATTGTGATTTCGGGCAAGTTGGATGTAATCGTTACGGCATCGGGATACAAAGCCTTGATGAGTATATTGAGGTCTTCTCCTTCTTTCAGTAAAACGGCGTCGCCGCCAACAAAACGGTTGATTTCCAAAAATGCGGCTACACGATTGTCAAACCGGACAGCATCAATTGTTATTTCCGGCATTTCGTGTTTGTTGTATTCTTCCGAAACATGTTGACGGATATTGTCTATTATGTTGTTTTTAGAACTCATGGCTTATTTGTTTCTCTTTACTTTCCCTTTTTTCCACATCGAAGTAAAACTTTCGCTTGCAAAACGCGGCAATTCACGTCCGTAACCCCAAGTGTTCAGTTTATTATATATGACAATACGCGGCAGGTGATTGATAATCGGCGCCATTTTCAAAGCAATACGGTATAAAGCCGGATGAGTGAATAAAAATTTCATGCTTTTTGACATTATTTTTTTTGTAGGATTGGCTTTTCGTAAAGAATCGAGATTTTGTCTCCATCGGTATATCTGATCGGCTAAGTTTACTTTTGCAGGACACACGTTGTTGCACGAATAGCACAAGGAACAGGCCGATACGTTATCGTAATATTTTTCTGGATATTTCTGCATCCCCAGGTTGATACCTATCGGTCCCGGAATAAAGTACGTGTACGAATATCCTCCGCTTCGCCTGTACACGGGGCAAGTGTTCATGCATGCCCCGCAACGAATACATTTCAACGTTTGGACGTGTTCGCTGTTGTTTCGTATTTCGCTTCTTCCATTGTCCACAATTACGATATGCATTTCTCCGCCCTCTTTTGGTTTGCGGTAATGCGAAGTGTATGTCGTTGATGGTTGTCCGGTAGCCGAACGCGCCAACAGACGAGTAAAAACTCCCAGCGATTTCAGGTCGGGGACTAACTTTTCTATCCCCATCGACACGATGTGGAGATTACTTAACGAGGTACCCATATCGGCATTTCCTTCGTTAGTACAGACCACTATTTCACCTGTTTGCGCGACTCCGAAATTTGCGCCGGTCATTGCGGCGTCGGCAGAGAGAAATTCTTTGCGAAGATATTTACGAGCTGTGTGCGTAAGATACGTCGGGTCGCTGTTCCCTTTTTCGGAAGCCATTTTTTCTTCAAACAGTTTTCCGACCTCTTCCCGTTTCCGATGTATTGCCGGCAATACGATATGACTTGGATGTTCGCCCATCAGTTGCAGAATACGTTCGCCTAAATCGCTTTCTACAACGTCAATACCTTTTTCTATCAAATAAGGATTCAACAGACATTCTTCCGTAAGCATGGACTTGCTTTTGACGAGTTTTTTCACCTGATGTTTCTCCAAGATACGGTAAACAATTTCGTTGTGTTCCTGCGCGTCTTTTGCCCAATGGATAATTGCGCCGTTACGTTCGGCTTTGGTTGCAAACATTTCCAGATAATAATCTAAACGGGAAATAGTGTGCATTTTTATTTTACTTGCAAGTTCCCGCAATTCTTCCCATTCCGGAAGCTGCATAGCCATATTGTCCCTTTTTTGGCGTACAAACCAAAGAGTTTCGTTGTGCCATTGTTCCTGTTCCTTGTTTCGGATAAACCGTTGAGCGGCTGCTGCGTGTTTTGTGCTCATAATCCTGATGTTAAAATTTGAACGACATGTATAAATTTAACGGGCCACTTATTTCTTTCGACGATTCCTTGCAAATGCATTAAACACGAACTGTCGGCGCCGGTGATGTATTCGGCGCCGGTAGCAATATGATTTTTGACTTTATCTTCTCCCATACATTCAGATACGGCAGGTTCTTCGATAGCAAACATGCCTCCGAAACCACAACATTCATCCACTTTCGCCGGCTCGAATATTTCTATGCCTTCGATCAGCAATAATAAATCTTTTATTTTGGAATATCGAGGAATATTCAATTCGCTTGCTGAGGATAAATGTAATTCCCTTACGCCATGGCAACTGTTATGTACGCTCACTTTATGCGGAAATTTACCCGGTAATTTTTCGGGCTTTATAATGTCATGGATAAATTCACAGATATCGTATATCTTTTCGCTCGTTTGGCACAAATGCTTATCTTTAAGAACAGAAGGATAGTTAAATTTAACAAATGCGGCACAACTTGCCGAAGGAGCAACAACGTAATCATATCGGGCAAATTTTTCATCGAATTTTTTTGCCAAAGCAAATGCATCGTTTTCGAATCCGGCATTGGCCATTGGTTGCCCGCAACAAGTTTGATTCATTGGGTAATCGACGTCTAATCCGAAATAATCCAGTAATTTATATGTCGCTACCCCAATATCGGGATATATCGCATTTACATAACAAGGAATAAATAAACCAATTTTCATTTTCAATAACGCTCATTCATTTGTCAATATTTTGCACAAATAAATTGCAGAGACAGAACATATCTTGCCTCTGCAATTAGAATGTAGATAAATAGTATTCACCGGATTATTTCTTAACCTTGTGTTTCCAGATAAACTACATGAGTTTGAAGATATTCTTCCAAACCATGTTTTCCATCTGCTCCGCCGATTCCAGATTTACGCCATCCGGCATGGAATCCTTGCATTGCTTCGAAATTTTCACGATTTACATAGGTCTCTCCGAATTTCAAAGCGCGAATAAGCTTGAATGTCAAATCCAGATTTTGAGTATAGATTGACGATGTAAGTCCGTATTCGCAATCGTTAGCCCATTCTATAACCTCATCCACACGGTTAAATTCAACAATGGGCAGCACCGGACCGAAAGTTTCTTCCTGAATAATATCCATTTTCTGCGTAACATTGATCAAGACGGTCGGCTCGAAAAAATATCCTTTGTTGCCGATACGTTTACCTCCGTATATCAGTTTTGCACCTTGCTCAACAGCCTTAGCCACTTTTTCTTCTACTGATTTCAATGCATTGGCTTCGATAAGCGGTCCCATATCCAAATCCATGATTTCGGAAGGATTGCCTACTTTGACTTCTTTAAGACCTTCAATCAGTTTTTCGATAAAAGTATTTTTTATTTTCGAATGAACATATACCCGTTCTGCACAGTTGCATACTTGTCCTGTATTGATCACCCGAGAAGCGATGATGGATTTGACCGCTAAATCAAGATCCGCGTCTTCAAATACAATTGCAGGAGCTTTTCCTCCAAGTTCTAACGAAACTTTGGTGATATTCGGCGCTGCGGCAGCCATTGTTTGTTGTCCTGCGGCAACACTTCCTGTGAGGCTGACCATGCCGACTTTCGGATTAGAGGCTAATTCTTGCCCGATTATGGAACCTCTGCCCATCACTAAATTGAATACTCCGGCCGGCAATCCGCTTTTTTCCACTATTTGTGCAAATATATATGCATTTTCCGGCGTTAATTGACTGGGTTTTATAACTATAGTATTCCCTGTGACCAAAGCGGGAGCCGCTTTGCGAGCAATCAGAAAGAACGGGAAATTCCATGGCAAAATTCCCGTAGTGACCCCAATTGCCTTTTTGAACAGAAAAATATTTTCGTTAGGGCGGTCACTCTGAATGATTTCGCCTTCGTAACGACGCGCCCAACCTGCCATATACTCAAGGTAATCGGCAGTAAATAATACTTCGACATTAGCTAATCCTCGGACTTTGCCTCCTTCGCGGACGATGATATCGGTAAGTTCTTCTTCTCTCTCACGGATACCGGCAGACAGTTTTAATAGATAAGACGCTCTTTCGACAGCAGGCGTTTTCTCCCATTCCTTTTGTGCTTTTTCAGCCGCATCAATCGCTTTTTTAGCATCCTCTGCGGTTCCGTCGGGCATACGTGATATGACTTCTTCCGTTGAGGGATTCAGTACATCAATCCATTTTTTTGATGTGTTTTCGGCAAATTTGCCGTCAATAAACATTTTTAGTTCTCTCATGGTAATATTTTTTATGCTACAAAATTATTTTGTGCAAAGATACATGAAAAATTTAAATAGAATATAAAATCGGAAGATAAACTTTTCTATCCTCATTTATTGTTTGTTTGTCCTCTTGCTTTCAATCATATTACGATACTTTTGCTGTGTATTATTTATTTAAAAATTATTATGAAAACAAATGTTACACTAGTTTTTTTGATGTTGGGTTTGTCTCTTTTTGCTCAAACCGACAATTCTGCCGAATTGGTTGCAAAGTACACTTTTGAAACCGGTTTAGTAAATGAATTAAACTCCGCTGTTTCAGGCGAAGCCTTAGCGGAAGAGAACGGAACGCTTCCTACTTTCGAACAAAATGAAGAACGGGGCGGCCAGGTACTTCATGTGTATTTTGGGTTTACAGGAGACAATAATAGCTCACTTACAACGAGTTATGTTCAATTTCCTAATCCATTGCAAGGAATTGAAAACCTTTCGGGTGCATCTGTTTCTTTATGGGTAAATCGATTGGATAATGATCTATGGGACGCTATTTGGGGGTTTTTAGATGAAGACAATAGCGATGATGTGGATGGTCGTTTCTATCTAACGCCCAACGCTTATTTGGGCTTCAACGGTACAGGAGGATGGTTTGATTGTAATTGGCCTGAGAATGTAACGGACGCTATTGCCCAGAGTGAATGGAATATGGTAACAGTAACGGTGAATACCGGTGGTTTTACGATCTACGTCAACGGTGAAAAAAGGTATGATAAAACCACTTATGCGACTTGGGGTGCGATAGATGATATTACATCGGCTGATTTTAATTATTCTAATGTTATCAATTTGATAAAATC
>JAIRLY010000386.1 GCA_031259075.1 Dysgonamonadaceae bacterium
GCGCAATACAGACTGCTGGAAACTGTTGAAGAAAATTATGCACAAATGTGTGAAACAATAAACAAATTACTTGCAGCAAAACAATCAGATAGATGAGGACAGATTTAAGTTCACATATCATATTCCTGTGGATTATCTTCAGCCAATCGAAAAACGACAACAATTGGAACTGCGGCTGGATGAATTATTGCAAGCGACACTCAATTACGATGTACCTCCGGATAATAACGCTTCCGAAAGAGCGATGAGAACTTTCAAAGTCAAACAGAAAGTTTCCGGACTCTTCCGCTCTACAAATGCTGCCGGGGCTTTTGCCGTCATCCATTGATACGGCTATCAAAAATTCTCAGAATGTTTGGATGGCAATGAACTGTGTGGCGACTGTAGCTGAATAGTTACATCATTTCAAATTGGCTTTTATTTTCCTTTTTGAATAACATTAATTATAGTATGTTCCATTTTATGTTTGTTTAAGTATCAAAAATGCAACCCTTGTAACATTTTCTACAAAAATAGTTGCAAACCTTATGTAAATTTGTTAAAATGATATTTATTTTTGTACAAAAAATAAAACATTTTTTTAAAATTTAAAAATCTTATTTTAATTAAGCATGAAAAAGCTAATGTTGTTTTTACTGATGATTTGCATCAGTGCTTACGCTTCGGCACAAACAACTATTAACGGGATTGTATCTTCCTCTTCGGACGGGTTGACAATGCCGGGGGTTAGTGTCACTGTGAAAGGGACAGCTTTGGGAACTGCCACCGATATTGATGGTCGGTTCTCTATTTCGATTCCTTCGGAAAGGGCTGTTTTGGTATTTACTTATATTGGTTACCGGAAACAGGAAGTTTCGGTAACCAATAGTTCAAAAAATCTCCAAATTATTTTGGATGAAGACACGCAACTACTGGACGAAGTGGTAGTTGTAGGGTATGGGACGATGAAGAAAAGCGATTTATCGGGAGCTTCTGTTTCGTTGGGCGAAGACAAAATCAAAGGTTCGTTGATTACTAACATCGACCAAGTTTTGCAGGGACGCGCTGCCGGTGTGACTTCTGTAATGACTTCCGGTGCGCCCGGTTCGTCAGTTTCGATTCGCGTTCGCGGACAAGCAACTCTTAATGTAAGCGCTGAACCGCTTTATGTAGTGGATGGTGTGATTTGGCAGAGCGGAGAAACCAACAGTCTTCAATTAGGTCTTGACCTTGGAAATGGTAAAGCCGGCTCTATTTCTCCATTATCTACTTTAAATCCCACCGACATTGTATCAATGGAAATCTTGAAAGATGCTTCTGCAACAGCTATTTACGGAGCACAAGGCGCTAACGGGGTAGTGCTTATCACAACCAAACGAGGCAAAGCCGGCGAAGCAAAATTTACTTACGAAGGAATGTTTGGCGTACAAAACCAAGTACGCAGGCTGGATATGATGAACTTGCGCGAATATGCCACTTACAGTAATGCTATCCAAGCGCAAACAGCAGGCGTTGTTGAACAACCCGAATATTCCGATCCTTCCTTGCTCGGAGCGGGAACCAATTGGCAAAATGCCATTTTCCAAGTAGCGCCTATGCAACAACACACCCTTTCGGCACAAGGCGGTACGGAAACAGTACAATATTATATATCCGGTTCATGGATGGATCAAAAAGGTACGATTATCGGTAGCGACTTCCAACGATTTTCTATTCGTGCCAATTTGGATGCACAACTCAAACCATGGTTGAAACTTGGTTTTAATGCCATGTATTCGAATACGAACGAACATTTAGCCCGTGCGGAAGGCGAGCAGGGGGTACTTACTTATTCACTTCAAACACCTCCTGACATACCTATTTATGATGTGGATGGAAATTACGCTTCGCAAGTACGCGAAGGTTATACTATTATCAATCCGATCGCCATAGCACATCTGGATGAAAATTTGTTGAATCGTCAAAAACTAAACGGAAATATCTTCCTTGATATTACGCCGTTCAAAAATATAACTTGGCATACGGAATTGGGTTATGACACAGACAACAATCGTTCTGAAAACTGGAAACCAACTTATAATTTCGGCCCCGCCGTGCAACGTTCGGTAAACAGTCTTTCATGGCAACGAACCAACAGTCTTTACTGGCAAGTAAAAAACTATGTAACTTACACGGGTAAAACCGGTAAGCATAATTATACAGCAATGGCTGGACAAGAAGCATGGGAATCGAGTTGGGAATATCAACGCATTATGGCTACAGAGCTTCCCGGTAATGAAGTGCGTAACCCTGCATTAGGAGACAATGAACAACAAGCCTTTGCCAATGGTCTTGGCGATGGGGCGATGGCCTCATTCTTTACTCGCGAAACGTATAACTACGACGACCGCTATTTACTTACCTATACATTCCGCTATGACGGTTCTTCCAATTTCGGTCCCAAAAACCGTTGGGCGTCTTTTCATTCGGTTGCCGGCGCATGGCGTTTTTCCAATGAATCTTTTTTGGAAGGATTAAAAAGCGTATTGGGTAACGGAAAACTTCGCATCGGTTGGGGACAAACCGGTAATTCCAATATCGGCAGCGGCCTTTGGAGTCCGAGGCTCACGCAATTCCCCATAGGATTGGGCGCCGGTTACAAACAAGCGCAAATCACCAATCCATTCGTAAAATGGGAAACACAAGAACAATGGAACTTGGGGCTTGATCTTGGATTTATTAACGACCGCATCAACCTGACTGTTGATTTGTATGACAAAACCGCCAGCGATATGTTGATGGAATTGCAACTTCCTTCTTACTTCGGTTCGATGGGAAACGATAATTCCAAACTGACGGCACCAACAGGTAACTACGGAACTATCAACAACAAAGGTTTGGAAATTTCACTCAATACACGCAATCTTATCGGAGTATTCAAGTGGGATACCGATTTTCAACTTTCTTTCAATAAAAACAAACTCGTAGCTTTGCAAGGCACAGATGCGGCAGGCATATTCGGTTACGGACAATGGAGCGATGCAATCAGCCTTTCGGAAATCGGAGGTTCTCTTTATGAATTTTATGGTTATAAAGTTTTGGGAGTTTATCAATCCGAAGCTGAAATCAGGGAGCATCTTTGGGGCGAAAATTTAGGAGAACTCAATCGCAATTCTACCGTCTTTGTCGGCGATTACAAATATGCTGATTTGGATAACGATGGTAAAATTACCGAATACGACCGCACAAGCATCGGTTCGCCGCTGCCGGTTTTCACATACGGTCTGAATAATACTTTCAGTTACAAAGGTTTCGATTTGAGTATTTTTCTGCAAGGCAGTTACGGCAACAAAGTTTTCAACGCACTTGATCGTCAATTTACCGGAATGGGTTACTGGAATAATCAATTGCAAAAGGTAATGGATTATGCTAATATTACAGCGATAGATGAATCGCTGACTTATCCGCGCATCGTAACCGACCAGACAGGTAACTCTTATGAAGTAAAGAATTGGTATGAGGATATTACCAACGTGCAGTTATCAAATCCCAATACACGGATTTCAAGGGCAGGACACAGTTTGCCTTATAATAACCAACGAATCAGCGACCGCTACATTGAGGACGGTTCGTATTTGCGGATTAAAAACATTGTGTTGGGTTATACTTTACCCCAAAAGTGGATAGCAAGAGTAAAAATTTCGTCGGTACGTGTGTATGTGAATCTGCAAAATCTCTGCACCTTTACCAAATATTCGGGTTACGATCCCGAAGTAGGTGTCAATCCGCAAGATGCTTCCGGATATACTTTCGGTTTCGACCAAGGACGTTATCCTGCGCCGCGTGTAATTTCAGGAGGTGTTAGTATTTCATTCTAAAAAAAACAAAAATATGAAAAAGACAAATTTTATAAAATACGTTACAATCGCCTTGTTATTTGTCGGTTTTGCTTCTTGCGAAGATTTTCTCAACCGACCCGACAAAAGCAATTATACGCTCTCCGATTTTTTTAAAACCGACGAGCAATGTTTGCAGGCCATTAATCCGCTTTATTCCGTGCCTTGGAACGATTTTATCTCTTGGCGTGGATGGATACAATTAGGCGATGCTATGTCGGGTAATTACTATATTGCCGACAACGGTTTTTGGTCATTGACGCCTAACAACGGCACTTGTACCGATCAACTCCGTTATATGTCGTACTCGCTTTGGGCGGTTAATGCCAGAGCTAATACGGTAATCGAAAATATAGATACTTATGCCGGTGAAGGCACCACCGAAATCGGTCGGAATACCGCCAAAGGAGAAGCCCTTGTCTGGAAAGCATTAGCCTATTTCTATATGGTACGCATCTACGGTGCAGTGCCTATTGTGCATAACAATACGGAACTTTTGGGAACCGGTGAATACAACACGCTTTATCGAGCAACGATTCCCACGGTTTACGATTACATTATTAAAACGTTGGAGCAGGCCATTGCATGGTTGCCTGAAAAAGCTACAGAAGCCGGTCGTATCGATAAATATGCTACCTATGGATTGTTAGCAAAAGTGTATCTGACTAAATCGGGTTATGGCCGCAACGGTGACCGCGACGAAAACGATTTGGCTAGAGCGGCAGAGTATGCCGGCAAAGTCGTAAATGAAAGCGGACGTATCCTGATGCCTGAATATTCCGATATTTTCCGAGGACACAACAACACAGCAGATGAAAGCTTGATTGCTTGGCGCTGGGTCGCCACCGGCGATAATTTCTGGACAGCTTCCAATTATATGCAAACGGAATTTGTAGCTGCCGGTTTTTCGGAAGGCGAAGCTTGGGGAAACTGGACAGGGCCAAGTTTGGATCTACAAGCTGCTTTCGGCGAAACATTTGACGGGACAAATCCATCGGGAGCGCTTTCTCCAATCCGCGCTAATCTGGACAAACGTCGCAAAGCAACTATGATGATGTACAGCGATGTATATGAGTATTTTTGGCGCGACCATCCAACCAAAGAAGGAGCCGATGAAAAGCTCTATTCTTTTCCGGGCGGCTTTGATTGGACGAAATTCTATGGCGATGTATTAGGCGATTTCAGTAGCAGCACCGGCGCAAACGCAGTAAAACATATCGTAGGTAACGATGCTGACCATACTGCCGAATTTGGCATTCCTCTTGGAGGCGCTGCTAAAAAAGCAACAAGTTTAGCTACACACATTTTACGTTTAGGCGATGTGTATTTGATTTATGCAGAAGCGATTTTAGGTAATCAATCCTCTACAAGCAATACCGAAGCATTAAAAGCTTTTAACGCTGTACATGGTCGCGCTGTAGAAAATGATGAGCGTTCAAGCATTACATGGAACGATATTTTCAAGGAACGTCGTTTAGAATTAGCTTTTGAAGGTGATTTTTGGTACGACCTCGTTCGTTGGCACTATTACAAGCCTGATGAAGCTCTCAATTTTCTGAAAAATCAGGATCGTAGAAATTATGTCGGACTTTCTCAATATTATAAGGATAAAGGATGGGAACGCTGGGGAGAAACCGATGCTTATCCCAAACTTGAATCCGAAAAAAGCACTAAATTGATTCCTCGTATCAACGATGATATAGCGGCTCCCAACCCGACACACGCGATTTTTGAGATGGCTTTTCCTGAAACAGATTTGAAAATGAATCCACATTTAAGCGAAGAACCGCGAGAATACGATTTAAGTCAGTTCAATTATTAAAAATAAAATGATTATGAAAAATATAATTTATAAAACATTTTTCCTGCTTGCACTTGTAGCGCTTGTATCGTGTCAGGAAGAAACGCCCGGAAAATACAAAATGACAGATGGTGTGCCTACCATTAAATATGTGCGCTATTCCGGAAATGAAAATCCCGACCGCTTGCTTGACGGCGCTCTAATGGGTGAAAATATAGTACTTGTAGGCGACAATTTTACAAGTATTAAAGAACTCTATTTCAACGACCAAAAAGCTTCGCTGAATATCAATTTTATTACGGCAAACACACTTTTTACTTCTGTGCCGACCGGCGTGCCACAAGAACGCACCGATAAAATTTGGATGGTAACAGGCTCAGGTGAGCGTGTAAGCTACGATTTTGAAGTGCGTATTCCGGCGCCGAAACTGGATAAAATTAAATGTGAAATGTTACCAGAAGATGCTGAAGCGGTGCTTTATGGTGATTATTTTTTTGATAGTAATTTGAAAATATTTATTGGGAACACCGAGATACCTGCTGCAAGTATTATTTCTATTGAAAAAACCGCACTGAAATTTAAAGCTCCGGCTATGAATGTAACCGGCCCTGTTACCGTTTCAACTTCATTTGGAGTAAGTAAACCCACTGTCGCTTGGTTCAACGATATGCGGGGTTATCTTACCGGCTTTGAAGACAGCGAAAATGATGGAACCGGCTTTGTCGCAGGTTGGGGACGACCGGAGAAAATTGAAAATGAAGCTACTTATTCTCTTATGGGCAAATACGCGAAGTTCCAAGGCGAAATTGAAAATGGCTCATGGAGTACAGGAAGCCCCGGTATGGTTATCAATATTTGGAGCGCTGCAAATACAGACAATCCGAACGCAGGATTAAGCGATCCTCTCTTCACAAGCGATCCTGCAACTTCGGTGTTGAAATTTGAGATTAACGTGGTGGATTCGTGGAGCGCATTGCCAATGATATTCTGTTTCAAAGCCACAAACGACAAAGAAGGTTGGCTATGGGCCGACGGCACTCAACCACGCGCTTTCTGGATGCCTTGGCAAGGAACCACAGAAGGTTACAAAACAGAGGGATGGGAAACGGTTACGATTCCAATATCTTCGATGATTTATAACGGCTCATTCGCTGAAGTAGGAATGCCTACAAGTTTTGGAGAATTAGGAATTGCTATCCACAATCGAGGGTATGGAATTGATACTGAGAAAAAATATTGTGGTATCGATATTAGTGGATCTGTAAAGCACACACCGCTTATTTTGATTGATAATGTACGTGTAGTGCCGCAATAAAAAATAAACAGTTAAATCATAGAAAACAATATGAACAAAATATTTAAAACAACAATGCGGTGGCTATCGTGCCTCATTATAGTGGGAGGATTTATCTTCACTTCCTGCGAAAACGAAGATCTCAATACGGATCAATTTGCCGGCAAGAATGTAACCATCCGTGCATGGGGGCCAAATCCATTGCTTCGGGGTGATACGATTCGCTTTATTGGTACTAATCTCAATAATGTAACCGAAGTTATTTTCCCCGAAAATCTTTCGGTAACTCCTATCAAAATATCCAATACTGAGTTACGTGCAGCTGCACCCGCCACAGCTATTGATGGTTACATTACCCTTGTATATCCCGGAGGAAAAGTAACCACACAGACCCAAATTACTTATGCCGACTCAGTGGTGTATATGGAAATAGAAAGCGAACACATCCCTGCTATAGCGGGTGACACTATTACAATTACCGGAGACAATTTTACTTCGGTAACAAAAGTGGTGTTTTTCGATGATGTACAAGTGCTTGCTTCCAATTTTTTGGAACAAACACGTTACCAAATTAAACTGCTTTTACCGGACGAAGCTCAAACCGGAGAAGTATATTTGCTTAATGGAGAAATAAGCACTTATCCTACAACGCTCGAAATAACAACTCCTTCCATTACGGCAATTACTCCACTTACCGATCTCAAAGCCGGACGTGACAGCGTTACTATTAGCGGTACATTGCTCAATTTGGCAAAAGAGTTTGTTTTTGCCGGTGGAGCAAAAGTTGCCGTAGAAAATACTAATCCGGATCAAATTAAAGTGTTGATACCGGCAGAAGCAGAAAATGGTATTATCACATTAGTCGCGAAGTCCGGTTTGGAATACCCAAGCATCGACGCTATTACTTTATTGCTGCCGCAAAACATTTCGCACACAACTGAAACACGCTATAAAGCAGGCGAAAAAATAATGATTAGCGGTGACGATTTGGATTTGGTGACAAAAGTGATGTTCAACGGGCAAAGTGACGAACAAAAAGCAGAGTTTACTTACAATGCTGAAACAAAGAAAATTACTGCTACCATTCCTGTTGAAGCACAAGATGGTGCAATAAAACTTCATACGGTTACCGGTGAAGTTGTTACGCCTGATTTAATTTTGGTAAAACCGATTGTTATAAATAGAACGGCTTCAATCGTTGCCGGCGAGGAATTCACAATTGAAGGAACTGATTTGGATTTAGTTGCAGAGGTGTATGTTTCCGGTGAACTTTGTGATACGGTTTCGTTTGCAAGCGACAGAATCCAAGTAAAAACGCCTTTGCTGGATAAAATAGCGAATGCTGATGCTCCTATAACTTTTACTCTTACAAACGGAGTAACAGATTTCGCAGCAAGCACGATTAACATAAGTCGGCCTGGAATTGACATAACAACAGCAAATCCGCTTGAAGCAAAAGTTGGCGAGCTAATTGTACTTGAAGGTGTGCGTTTGGAAGAAGTTACTTCCGTCTCATTCGATGGTGCTGAGGCTACAAAATGGATGTACAACGGCGGAAAAATTTTCGTGGAAGTTCCGAAAAGTGCTCAAACAGGCTCGTATGGATTGACGCTCAATGGTATTTTGGATCCCGATCCGGTATTCAATATTACGGGCGTGGGTGAAGTGGAAAACATTATTCACGACCAAATGACAGAGCTTGATTGGGGCGACCACATCATTCGTCTTGACAAAGAATCGTTCCAAGAGTTAGCTGCAGGTTCCATTTTGCGTTTCTATGTTTCGCCTACAGGTAGTGACCCACAGCTTGCTCTACGTGATGCAAATTGGGAAAGTCTCGATATACAAGGAGATCCGAATTTCGATTCGCAATGGGGAGTAATTCGCATTCCGACAGGCATTACCATTTATGAGATTACACTTACACAAGCCATTCTTAATAAAATCCTTTCGGTGGACGATGGTTGGTCAACAACAGCAATTATTATAGCCGGTCAACAACTCGTGGTTTCGAAAATTGCTACGGTAATAAAGGGCGCGCCGGCTGAAACGGTAATTTCAGAAGAAACGGTCGATTTTGGAAGTTGGGCGAATACCTTGCGCATAAATAAAGAATCGTTTGAAGGAGTTAGAGCCGGTACGATATTGAAACTCTATTATACCGCAACGGCAGAAAACCCGCAATTTGCATTGCAAGATGCTAATTGGGCGAAAGTAGACATTCCCGACGACCCCAATTTCGACCCGCAATGGGGTTCGGTAAACGTACCGGCGGATGGAACAACTTATGAAATCGTACTGACACAGGCTATTCTGGACGTAATATTGACAGTCGATGATGGATGGTCAACTACAGCCATCATTTTCGGCGGTCAGAATATGATTGTTTCAAAAGTTACATTAATTAATTAACAAAAAAAAACGGCAAGGGTAAAGTTTAGCGCTTTACCCTTGCTTTTCAATTGCCCATAAAAAATCAATTGAAAACAAAACAATAAAGAAACACACCCTGCAAGATTGAAAAAACAACATGAATTATAAACGATTATTTATACTGGGATTTATTTTTCTGCTCTTCCTCGCCTGCGACGACAAAAACAACAACATCCTTGAGGAAGACGATGTTCCCGTATTGCTTTCAACTGTTCCGGCAAACAACGCCACGATTTCGCCGCAGACCGACAGCCTTGTTTTCACTTTCGACAGGGAAATAACCATTATCAATAAAACAAGAATAAAGCTGAACGGTATTCCCGTAGAAAAAGCAACCGCTTCGGGAAATACATTGACCGTACACTTAGAACGTTTAAAGGAAAAAACGGAATATACGCTCGTCTTGGAAAAAAACGCCATCAAAGCCAATCCCGGTAAATTGAATACCGAACCGTTTTCCTTGACTTTTACTACGGATGCTTTCCCTCCGGTGGAAATCAGTTCTTTAGTCGTAAAAAACCCTTC
>JAIRLY010000349.1 GCA_031259075.1 Dysgonamonadaceae bacterium
GGTTCGTGCTCCATTGGTATTATTTCCCGTATCTGCAATATATAAATAATAACCGTCAGCTGCCAAATCTTCCCAGTCGACATTGGTAATCCCTTCTAAAGTAATCGTTTGATTAATAAATCCATTCGCCGGATCAACAGCGTACAGTTTAGTGTCGCCACCGCTATCGTTATGTGTCCACAATTTTCCTCTGCAATATTCCAGTCCGGAACTTTCATCCAAATCCGGAGAAGCTAAATTAACGGCAGAAGAAAGTGTAAATCCTGTTGCTTGCGAATAAATTCCGATTCCCCATGATAAGAAAACAAATATCAGGACTGTGTTTTTATTCATTTTTCACTTTTAATACTAAAATATACTGCAAAGTTATAGAAAAAATAAGTTACTTTTGCATAATCAATATAAAAATTATCAATTATAAAATTTTCATGAGGCATTACCTGTTTTATATTTTAGTTTTACTGATCTCTTTACCGGTAAAAGCGTTTGAAACGAAAAATCTGCAAGTAAGTTTATTAACCGTAATGCCGCGTTCCAATGAAGTTTATACGATTTACGGACATACGGCTCTCCGGATTTATGATCCGGAGCAACAAATAGATGCGGTTTTCAATTGGGGGACGTTCGATTTCAACGCACCTTATTTCCTGTATCGTTTCATAAAAGGAGAAACCGATTATTTCTTGAGTGTTACCGATTACGAACATTTTCTGTACGCCTATTCTCATGGAGATGCAACTGTCGTAGAGCAAATTTTGAATATTACTCCCGAAGGGAAAGAAAAATTATTCCAAATTCTTTCTCTCAATTTACGACCGGAGAACGTAATGTATCGTTATAATTTCCTGTTCGACAATTGTACTACTCGCATTCGTGATATTATTGAAAACTGTACCGGCCAATCGTTGACTTATCCGGAACAAACCAAAGAAACCACTTTCCGAAAATTAATCCATTCCTGTACAAAACCTTACCCTTGGATGACATTCGGAATTGATTTGCTGATTGGAAGCGGCGCTGATTCTGTTATTCATTTTCGACAGGAACTTTTTCTCCCGCTTCATCTAAAAAAAGCACTCGACCGATCGTTCTTGCCTCATTCCACTCCTGTTGTCATTTCGGAAAAGCAAGTATTAACCAATGCCTCTAAAGATACTTCCAAGTTAAATTTTGGAGATTCTCCATTGGTAATCGGATGTATTATTTTTTTGGTTTATCTTATAATCTCATGGGCAGGATGGACAAAAAAACGTCGATTAAATGTTGTTTTCGCTCCGTTGTTTTTCGCAGCAGGAGCAGCAGGATGCTTGATTGGTTTTGTTACTTTATTTTCTGATCATCCCTGTACATCGCCTAATTGGAACTTACTTTGGTTACATCCCTTTCATTGGATTGCTTTTTCAGAATGTTTTTTCAAAAAAACATACCCTTTTCTGTTTGGATATCATACAATAAATTTAGGACTTTTGTTTATCGTACTAATCGCTTGGCATTGGTTGCCGCAAGTATTAAATACGGCGAATATTCCCTATATTTTATGTCTGGGATTGGCGTCGGGATACAAATTATTGCTTTTTGGAAGATACCATACCAAGTTTGGATGTAACAACAGATGATATAATTTACAAAGATATGCAATTTTTATTAATGTCTTTCAAGAAAAAATCGTATTTTTGCAAAAATAACAAGAATTAAAATAATGGTTAATAGCAGAAAAAGCAAAGGGCGCAACGGGCGGAAAGAAAGAAAAGCAGCAATCGCATTTTCATATTTACTCGTTTACTCATTACTTGTTTACGCTACAAACGGACTATACGCACAGCAAACGGGTGAAACGCCGCAATTAGTCGTGAGTATTATCGTCGATCAGTTGCGGGGAGATTACTTGCAATATTTCAGTTCCACTTTTGGAGAAAAAGGATTCAAACGACTGATAAACGAAGGTTTAATGTATCACTCCATTGAATTTGGCTTTCCGAATGTCGGAGAAGCCGCATCAATTGCAAGTATTTATACGGGAACTTATCCTTACTACAACGGTATAACCGGAGATTATAAATACGATTTCTCCAAAAACAAAGAAGTTTCCATTGTGGCCGATGATGATTATTTGGGAAATTACACTTCCGATAAATTATCCCCTTTGGCTGTTTTAGCATCTACTGTAGGCGATGAATTGCGAATCGCTTCGCGAGGCAAAAGCGAAGTATATGCAATAGCGCCCAACGCTGCCGGCGCTATTATTTCCGGAGGAAAATATGCCAATGGCGTTTTTTGGTTGGACGACTATAACGGAAAATGGGCTACCAGCACCTATTACAAGGAAATGCCTTGGTATATAGACAGACACAATACTTACGAAGCAATCGGAAATTACCCGGATCGAATCTGGACACAATCTCATTCTCATTACATCGGATTTCCTTATTCGACACGAACAACTCCTTTTTCGTACAATTTTTCAAAAAACGATAAAGACCGGTATTTAAAAATCAAGCAAACCTCTCTAATCAATACGGAAATTACCAATCTGGCCAATAAATTTTTAGAGTCGACAAACTTAGGTGTAGATGCCAGCCCCGACCTGTTAGCTGTTACCTACTATGCAGGGGATTATAAATTAGGCCCCAATCCGGAAGAATACAGCTACGAAATTCAAGACATTTATTACCGGTTGGATAAAGAACTGGAAAAACTTTTCGATGTCATTGACCGGAAAGTAGGAATAAAGCGCACGCTTATTGTTCTTACATCCACAGGATATTACGATTCGGCAGTTTCTCTTTCTTCGGAGTTTAAGCCGACCGACGAATTTTATCCCAACCGTTGTACAGCCCTCTTAAACATGTATTTAATGGCCATTTACGGACAGGGAGATTGGGTAAATACCTATTATAACCATCAAATTTATCTCAATAAAAAATTAGCCGAAGAAAAACAAATAAAATGGCCGGAATTAGTTCAAAACGCAGCCGAATTTGTTGCTCAATTCAGCGGCGTACAGGATGTAACCACCGCAGGGCAATGGATGGTGGATGATACGGGTCGCTCTGCCGATTTCAGGAGAGGCATGAATGTGAAACTAAGCGGAGATATATTCATTGAATTACAACCGGGATGGAAAACGGCCAATGAAACCAACCTGCTCGTAAAAGAATATGACCGGAAGAGAGCCATTATGTCGCCTCTGTTTATCTTTGGTAGTTATATAAAGAAAGAAAATATCTATCGCACGATAAAAGCAACTGAAATAGCGCCGACTCTTTCTTATATCTTACGAATTAGACCCCCAAACGCTTGCAAAGATCTGCCGCTACCGGAACTTATCAAATAAAAATAAAACAATAAAATTAATCAAGCGCCGTGCATTGCCACGGTGCTCCAAAAATATACAATCATGGGTTTTAACGACATCTTATCCAAATTATTTGGGAACAAATCCCAACGCGACTTAAAAGAAATTGATCCACATGTACAAAAAATATTAGCAGTTTATCCGGAAATTGAAAAACTTTCGAACGACGAATTGCGTACACGAACACAAAAATTGATGGACTATGTACAGGAAAAAGTCAAAAACGAAAAATCGAAAATCGAAGAATTGAAATCGACTATTGAGAATCTGGAATTAGAAGACCGTGAAAAGGTATGGAACGAAATTGATAAAATAGAAAAAGATATTCTCGAACAACATGAAAAAACACTGGAGGAAATCCTCCCTGAGGTTTTTGCTATTGTAAAAGACACTGCCCGCCGGTTTACCGAAAACGACCAAACGGAAGTAACCGCAACGGAATTTGACCGGAAATTGGCGGTCGATCATGATTTTGTATCCATACAGGGCGATAAAGCCATTTATAAAAACAGATGGATGGCCGGAGGAAATGAAATCACGTGGGATATGATTCATTACAATGTACAACTCTTCGGCGGAGTGGTTTTACACAAAGGAAAAATTGCGGAAATGGCTACCGGAGAAGGAAAAACATTGGTGGCAACCCTGCCGGTTTTTCTAAATGCAATGACTCACAACGGAGTGCATGTAGTTACCGTCAATGATTATTTGTCTAAACGTGACTCCGAATGGATGGGACCGTTGTATATGTTTCACGGACTTTCTGTCGATTGTATCGACAAACACCGGCCCAATTCCGATGAACGCCGCAAAGCGTACGAAGCCGATATTACTTTCGGAACAAACAATGAGTTCGGCTTCGACTATTTGAGGGATAATATGGCTATTAGTCCTCATGATTTGGTGCAGCGCAAACATAATTACGCAATCGTTGATGAAGTCGACTCCGTATTGATCGACGACGCCCGTACTCCGCTTATTATTTCCGGCCCCGTCCCTAAAGGCGAAGATCAATTGTATGAAGAATACCGTTCAAGAGTTGAAAATGTAGTTACTATCCAAAAAAAATTAACGAACAATTTATTAGCCGAAGCCAGAAAACTGATGGCCTCAGAAGACTCCAAACAGCAGGAAGAAGGTCAAAAACTCTTGTTCCGTTCTTTCAAAGGAATGCCTAAAAACAAGCCTTTGATCAAATATTTGAGCGAACCGGGAGTAAAAGCCGCCATGCTGAAAACCGAAGAGTTTTACATGCAACAACAAAACCGCGACATGCACATCATCACCGATGAATTGTATTTTGTGATTGATGAAAAAAATAACTCTATCGAACTCACAGATAAAGGAATTGATGTGTTAACCGGAAATTCGGACGACCCCGAATTTTTTGTATTGCCCGATATTGGCGTCAAAATAGCGGAAATTGAAAATGAAGCTATTCCGGATGAGGAAAAACAAGCCCGAAAAGATGAATTAATGCAGAACTACGCAGTCAAATCCGAACGGGTTCACACGGTTAATCAGCTATTAAAAGCGTACTGTTTGTTTGAAAAAGATGATGAATATGTCGTTCTTGACAACAAAGTGAAAATTGTAGACGAACAAACCGGACGTATCATGGAAGGCCGCCGTTATTCCGACGGATTGCATCAGGCCATCGAAGCCAAAGAACGGGTTACGGTTGAAGCGGCAACTCAAACATTTGCGACAATCACTTTGCAAAATTATTTCCGTATGTACCACAAATTGGCCGGTATGACAGGTACTGCCGAGACAGAAGCCGGTGAATTTTGGGACATCTACAAATTGGATGTAGTAGTCATTCCTACCAATCGTCCGATTGCCCGGAACGATATGAACGACCGTATTTACAAAACGGCCCGCGAAAAATATGCCGCAGTGATTGAAGAAATAACCGCATTACGCGACAAAGGACGTCCGGTATTGGTTGGAACAACTTCGGTGGAAATATCCGAATTATTAAGCAGAATGCTTAATATGCGTAAAATCCCTCATCAGGTTTTGAATGCAAAATTGCATCAAAGAGAAGCGGATATCGTGGCCCAAGCCGGTCAAACGGGAACCGTTACCATTGCTACTAATATGGCCGGACGTGGTACCGACATCAAACTTTCGCAGGAAGTGCGGGAAGCGGGTGGTTTAGCGATTATCGGTACGGAACGACACGATTCCCGCCGTGTTGACCGGCAGTTGCGGGGACGCGCCGGCCGGCAGGGAGATCCGGGATCTTCGGTGTTCTTCGTATCGCTCGAAGACGATTTGATGCGTCTGTTTGCCACCGAACGAATTGCCGGAATGATGGACCGGATGGGCTTCAAAGAAGGTGAAGTTTTAGAACATAGCATGTTGAACAAATCCGTAGAACGTGCGCAAAAAAAGGTGGAGGAAAACAATTTCGGTATCCGTAAACGCTTACTGGAATACGACGACGTAATGAATTCGCAACGGGAAGTTATTTACACGCGCCGGCGCCATGCACTCATGGGAGAACGTGTCGGCTTAGATGTGTTGAATATGTTGTATGATACTGCGAATGCAATTTCCGAAGATTTTTCCGAATCGAACGATTACGAAGATTTAAAATTTGAATTGTACAAAACTTTGGCGCTGGAAACCCCTGTTACTGAAGAAGAATTTCGAGAAATGAAACAATCTAACTTGACGGATGTCATTTTCAACGCTGCCGTAGAGAGTTTCAAACGAAAGAACGACCGCATGATTCAAATCGCACAACCAAACATCAAACGTATTTATGAAGATGTTGGAAGCAAATATCAAAATATCATAATTCCCATTTCCGACGGAAAAAAAGTATATAACATCAATTGCAATCTGAAAACAGCTTATGAAACCGAATCAAAAGACATTGTCAAATCTTTTGAAAAGGCTATTTTGCTCCATTCTATCGACGAATCATGGAAAGAGCATTTGCGTGAGATGGACGAATTACGCCATTCCGTTCAAAATGCAAGTTACGAAAACAAAGATCCTTTATTAATTTATAAATTAGAATCGTTCAATTTATTTAAAAATATGGTCGATGCAATGAACCGTAAATCCGTTTCGGTGCTGATGAGAGGACAAATTCATATTCCCGAACAACAAAATGTTCGCGAGGCAGCGCCCGAACGAAAAACAGACTATAGCCGCTACCGGACACAAAAAGATGAATTAGCGGAAAACCGTAGAGTTCAAGGAGAAGTGGCGGGGCGGGATACGCGCGAACCGCAAAGACGAGAACCGATCCGTACCGAAAAAACAGTAGGCAGGAATGATCCCTGTCCGTGCGGAAGCGGGAAAAAATACAAAGCTTGCTGCGGAAAAAATTAATGTGCTATATATGGTTACATGATACACGATGTGCACAATAAGGTTTCATATTATGCACCGTGTATCATAAGCCATGCAGTTCTTACCATTAAAATTTAAATAAATGGCTTATATTGATTACTACAAAACATTGGGATTAACAAAAGATGCTTCTGCAGAAGACATTAAAAAAGCATATCGTAAATTAGCTCGAAAATACCATCCTGATCTTAATCCCAAAAATGAATCGGCTCAACGCAAATTTCAGAAAATAAATGAAGCCAACGAAGTGTTAAGCGATCCTGAAAAGCGAAAAAAATACGACGAATACGGAGAAAACTGGAAACATGCGGAACGATTCGAACATGCCCAACAACAACAAGATAGCGAAAGGGCTTATTCATATAAAGATTTCAACAATTTTGGAGAAGAAAATTATTCCGATTTCTTTGAAAATCTGTTTGGAAAAGAAAGAAGAAGAAATGCCCGAAGAACTTCGCCGTATAGAGGACAGGATTATTACGGAAACGTATATCTGACGTTGCGCGAAGCTGCACAAACGCATAAGCAAACCATTGAAGTAGGCGATAAAAAATTGCGAATTACAGTTCCTTCCGGCGTTGCGAATGAACAACAAATCAAACTCAAAGGACACGGAGGGCCCGGTTCGAACGGCGCTCCTGCCGGCGATCTCTATATTACTTTTATCATCCAACCCGATCCGGTCTTTAAACGAAACGGCAACGATTTGTATGTAAATGCAGAGGTGGATTTATACACCGCTGTCTTAGGTGGCGAATTAATGATTGACACTTTAGACGGAAAAGTGAAAATGAAAATAAAACAAGGCACTCAACCGGGAACCAAAGCCCGTTTGAAAGGAAAAGGTTTTCCCGTTTATAAAAAAAATGGCCTGTTTGGCGATTTAATCGTAACCTGTAATATTCGGATCCCTGCGTATCTTACGGAGAAACAAAAGAAATTATTTCAAGAACTGCAACAAAGTTAATAAGCCTTAGTCATGGAAACAGAATTAATCATTATCAACGAATATATTCAACATTCCAACATAGAGCCTCAATTTATTGCTATGTTGGAAGAAAACGAATTGATCCATATTCGGAAAATAGAGAACGAGCGGTTTTTAAATCCGGACGAACTGGTAGAATTGGAACGTTATGCACGAATGTACTACGACTTGTCCATCAATATCGAGGGCATAGACGCTATCCGTCATTTATTGGACAAGATCAACAGTCTTCAAAATGAATTGAAGAATCTACGCGAACAACTCAGGCTTTATGAGTAAACAACACCGCTTTTTTTAGCTACTTTTGGTGCAATTGCCTCGCCTGTTTTCATCTGTCTGTGTGTAATTGAAAAATTTCATGTATATTTGCGCTTTCAATTGAAACGTTATTAAATTCAGTATTAAAAATGGAAATAGCAACGAAATACGACCCTTCCGAAGTAGAACGCAAATGGTATCGGTATTGGATGGAAAAAGGCTTCTTTCATTCCGAACCGGATGAACGTGAACCTTATACAATTGTTATTCCGCCGCCTAATGTGACCGGCGTGTTGCACATGGGACACATGTTGAATAATACCATCCAAGATATTTTGATTCGCAGAGCGCGGATGATGGGTAAAAATGCTTGTTGGGTACCCGGCACCGACCATGCCTCGATTGCTACCGAAGCGAAAGTTGTTGCAAAATTAGCAAAAGAGGGGATTTTGAAAACCGATCTGACTCGTGAACAATTTCTGGAACATGCTTGGGATTGGACGCATAAACACGGCGGATTGATTTTGGAACAATTGAAAAAATTAGGCGCCTCCTGCGATTGGGAACGAACTTGTTTTACGATGGATGAAAAAAGATCGGAAAGCGTAACTAAAGTCTTTATTCATTTGTATAATAAGGGATTAATTTATCGCGGCGTACGAATGATTAATTGGGATCCTGCCGCGAAAACAGCTGTTTCGGATGAAGAAGTAAATTATAAAGAACAAAGCGGAAAATTGTATTACCTCCGGTACAAAATTGTGGGAGAAGACGGTTATGCGGTGATCGCAACCACTCGTCCGGAAACAATTCTGGGAGATACTGCCGTTTGTATTCATCCGGATGACCCTAAAAATGCACATTTGAAAGGAAAAAAAGTAATCGTTCCGATTGCCAATCGAGAAGTGCCGATTATTGAAGATGATTATGTGGATATTGAATTTGGCACCGGTTGCCTGAAAGTAACGCCCGCCCATGATGTAAATGACTATATATTAGGTGAAAAGTACGGATTGGAAATATTGGATATTTTTAATGAAGACGGTACTCTAAATCAATTGGGCTTGCAATACGAAGGAAAAGACCGCTTTGAAGTTCGCAAACAAATTGAAAAAGATTTGGAAGAAGCCGGTTTAATGGAAAAAGTGGAAGCGTACGAAAATAAAGTTGGTTTCTCCGAAAGAACGCTTGTTCCTATCGAACCTAAATTATCCATGCAATGGTTCTTGAAAATGGGAGATCCGGCAAAACCTGCTTTGGAAGCCGTAATGAATGATACAATCCAATTCTTTCCTGCTAAATTTAAAAACACATACCGGCATTGGATGGAAAATGTCAAAGATTGGAATATCTCCAGACAATTGTGGTGGGGACACCGGATTCCGGCTTACTTTTTACCGGAAGGAGGATATGTCGTAGCCGAAACGCAGGAAAAAGCATTGGAATTGGCTCGAAAAAAATCGGGAAATCCCAATTTACAGTTAGCCGACTTACGACAAGATGAAGATACGCTTGATACTTGGTTTTCCAGTTGGTTGTGGCCGATTTCCGTATTCAACGGCGTGAACGAACCGCACAATAAAGACATTGAATACTATTATCCGACAAGTGATTTGGTGACAGCTCCGGATATCATTTTCTTTTGGGTTGCACGAATGATTATGTCCGGCTATGAATTGCGACAAAAATCCTGTTTCCATAAGGTTTATTTTACCGGATTGGTTCGCGACAAACGGGGGCGTAAAATGAGCAAATCGTTGGGAAATTCCCCTGAACCGCTGGATTTAATTACTAACTACGGCGCAGATGGAGTACGAATGGGTTTGATGTTGTCGGCTCCTGCCGGAAATGATATTCTTTTCGACGAATCGCTCTGCGAACAAGGTCGTAATTTCAATAACAAAATATGGAATGCTTTTCGGTTGATAAAAGGCTGGAAAATTGCCGAAATCCGGCAACCGAAATCCGCAGAAATAGTGACTCGGTGGTTTGATGCACTATTGAGTAAAACCATTGAAAATATCGACGATTTATTCAGTAAATACCGCATTTCGGAAGCTTTGATGGAAGTTTATAAATTATTTTGGGACGAATTTTCTTCATGGTATCTGGAAACGATTAAACCGGACTATCAGCAACCCATTGATAAAAAGACCTATAAAGCCACATTGGATTTCTTTGACGCATTGTTGAGATTGCTTCATCCGTTTATGCCTTTCATTACGGAAGAATTATGGCAAGCGCTGGAAGAACGGAAAGAGGGAGAGAGTATTATGATTTCCCCGATGCCTACCGCAAAGAAAGACGGGAAAGGCGAAAAAGGAGAAGGAAAAATCGCCGATTTTGAACAAGTGAAGGAAATTATCACTAATATCCGAGCGATCCGGATGCAAAAGAATATTCCGAACAAAGAAAGCCTCAACCTGCAAGTAACAGGAGAATACAACCCGGTATACAATCCTGTATTGATAAAGATGGCTAATCTGTCGACCGTTGAAAGAGTGCGGGAAAAAACGCCGGACGCCATTTCTTTTCTGGTAAAAACAACGGAATTTGCTGTTCCTTTAGGCGATAATATCAATGTAGAAGAAGAGTTGGAGAAGTTGGAAAAAGAATTAAAATACCATCGTGAATTTTTAGAATCGGTTCTTATGAAATTAAATAACGAAAAGTTCGTTTCTAAAGCGCCGGAAAAAGTCATTGAAATGGAACGGAAAAAACAGGCTGACGCCGAAAGTAAAATTAAAGCGCTGGAAGAAAATATTACAGCATTGAAATGAAAAAAAATGAAGAGAATGAAAAAAATGAAGATTTGCCTCATCCGTGTTACATTTTTCTTTCCGTTTATTTTATTTGTTTCCTCTTGCGCAGGAACTTACCAATTATCCATTGAAGTGCAGGAACCGGCTGCGATAACTTTATCTCCGGATATTGCCGACCTTTTGATTGTCAATAATTCGGCAAAACAACCTAATTCACAGGGAATAGTTCAAACGTACAATAAGAAAGACATTCCTGATTTTGCATTGGATTTGGACTCGATTGTCTGGCATACAATACATTCCTTTTCATCTCATGCACATAAAGCTCATTTTTTCAAGAGTCTTTCCTATTATAAACAGCCTTTGCGGGAAGATGAAAAATGGCTGGTTCGTACTCCATTGTCGCTGGAATTTAAGCGAAGTATTTTTGACGAACAGGCGTTTAGCGGGATTTTTTCGATTGATCGCTGTCTGTTGAAATTGGATGGACAGATTAGAAATAATATGCTGAAACAAGGGTCTAACACGTTTTATTATGCTGATTTCAGATTAGAACTCAATCTTGCTTGCAGCATCTATTTATACAACAGAGAAAAACCGTTAACAACCTTTACGGTTACCGACAGTTTGATTTACAAAGACGGTGTTTGGAGTGATTCTTTATTTATTTTCAAGGAATTACCGGAAACCCTGATGACTGAATTGGCGTATAACATGGGTGAAAAATTAGCTTATCAGATTGTTCCGTCGTGGGCTACAAAAAAACGTGTTCTTTATGTGGAACAAAGTTCAAGAATGAGGGAAGCATTTGCATTTACGAAAACAGGACAATGGAACAGGGCCGAATCGTTGTGGCTGGTTGAATTTGATAAAAAAACTAAAAACAGGGATAAAGCGAAAATAGCCAATAATATAGCAGTAGCCAACGAAATACAGGACAGACCGGAAGCCGCTCTCCGTTGGGCGGAGAAAGCAAAAGAATATGCAGTAAACGGTTCGGGTGAATGGCTTCTTTTCAATGATTATGCGGAAAGTTTACAAAAAAGGATTCAAGACAATCATTTATTGGATATTCAATGGGGGAAATCAGATAAATAAGAAGAGAGAAGAGAGACAAGATTGCCTTTCTTCTCTTCTATCTATAAAATCATCACAAATGATTTATATCCCTAAATATCATTTTTCTTGCACCTGACGCTAAACGAATAGTACTTATTGTCAGTGAGGCGAGCCACTCCGGAGTAGCTGGAGCTTACAGCCCTGCGCCATGCAATAGTAGTGCTATTGGTGCTACCGGACCAAAAGTTCGAGTTCGTGCCGTAAGCGTCAAAGCTACCACCAACAAGGAAGCCGACTAACAATGCATTGAAGCCTGTACCGTCAGTGTTACTTACGCCGTTAGTAGCTGTTGTCGTAACCTTTGTAAGACTTTTCATCGAACGCCCCCACCAAGTTACGGTACTTCCTTCGCCCGGACGCCAGCCGGTCATACCTTCATACATTACATCCCATGCGAATGG
>JAIRLY010000413.1 GCA_031259075.1 Dysgonamonadaceae bacterium
GCGAAAACTCCGGTCGTACCCGGAAAAATACATTGCCTTTTGTCCCGTTAAGGACAAAATGTTGGTAGAAAAGAAGTTCAACCATAGCTACTTAAACACAAAGCCTGCGAATTTGGATAGTGTCCCTACTCTATTGACATAAGAAACTAATTTATTGATTATCAAATATTTGTAGTATTTTGCAAAAAAAATCTGTATTCTGTTGATTATCAGTTATTTAAAAGTTTCATCACTTAAATTATGGACACTATCTGTTTCTAAAGAATCGCTTTTATTTCCTTGAATATTCTTTCTGTAGCGCCCAAATTTTGACATACGAATTTTCCTGCTTTTTCTCCGGTTTCGCTCAATAAGTGTGCACAGGCTAACAATTCATTTATCCGGCTATTCAATTCGCCGGCATTGGAAATCGAAATACCTCCTCCGGCAGCTATTAAATCTTTTGCTTCTTTGAATCGCTGATAATTTGGTCCGAATATGACGGGAATATTGTAGACGGCGGCTTCCAAAGTATTGTGAATGCCAACGCCAAATCCGCCGCCAATGTAAGCAATATCCCCATATCTGTAAATGGAAGAAAGTAATCCGAAACAATCAATGACAAGACAATCTGCTTCTGCAACAGTGGATTCTGCCATTTCGGAATAAAGCAAATAAGGTCGTTTCAATTGAGATGTTATTGCTTGAATGCGATTTTCTGTGATTTCATGAGGAGCGATTATCAATTTAATATCCGGTTTCCGATTGAAATACGAAATAATTAATTCTTCGTCTTTAGGCCACGTACTTCCTGCTACTAATATGTTTTTTTTAGAATCGGTTGTTTTGCTGAGGTATTTATCAATTAAGGGTAAATCTTTTCGTTGTTCGTAAATTTCGTATACTCTGTCGAATCGGGTGTCTCCACTTACAATTACATTCTGTATGCCATGTTTATTTAATAATTGTTTAGAATTTTCATCTTGAACAAAAAAACGGTTGTAATTTTTAAGAATTTTACGATAATCTTTCCCATAGGGACGAAAAAAGATTTGATTGGGGCGAAACAAGGCTGAAATAATGTAAATTGGAATGGAACGAGTTTTCAGTTCATTCAGATAATTTTTCCAAAATTCATATTTGATGAATACCGTCATTGCAGGATTCGCCAAATCCAGAAATGTTCTTACATTCTTTTTTATATCAAAGGGAAGGTAACAAATTACTTCGGCGAACGGGTAGTTTTTCTTTACTTCATAGCCTGATGGAGAAAAAAAAGTAAGCAAAATTTTATATTCCGTTTTTTCTTTTTTTATCTTTTCCAAAAGCGGCCTTCCTTGTTCAAATTCTCCTAAAGATGCGGCATGAAACCAAATATATTCAGATTGAAGATCTATATTTTGTTTGAGTATGTCAAATGTTTTCTTTTGTCCTGCAATCAGTAATTTTGCTTTTTTGTTGAAAAGCGAAGCTATTTTAACTGCAAAGACGTAAAGTGCTATAACAAAATTGTACATTCTTAATTTATAATTGTAATTGCTCGTTTAACTCGTTTAATCACCTCTTCCTTACCGAGTATTTCTGTAATATCAAAAATATGAGGGCCTTTTGCTTCTCCAACTAAAGCTAAGCGGAAAACATTCATTATATTTCCCAAAGAATATTCTTTCGATTCAATCCATTGAATTACAATTTTTTCAGAATTTTCAGCCGTAAAAACTTCAATTGATTCCAATATTCCGGTCAGTTCGGTTAATTGAACTGCTGAATTTTCTTTCCACCGTTTTTTTACTGTTTTTTCGTCGTAAGTAGTTGGAGCGACAAAAAAGAATATTGCTTGTTCCCATATCTCTTTTACAAAATTAACTCTTTCTTTTACTAAGCCGGCGACCTTGACAAGTTTTTCAAAAACGGCGTTGTTATTACGTGCTTGATCGGCAATTTCCTGAAAAATTTTGCAATGAGAAGACGTCTCAAGAAGCATCGTTGCGATTTCTTCGTTGGATTTTAATTGAACATACTGATGATTGAACCATTCACCCTTTTTATAGTCAAATTTAGCGCCGCTTTTACTGCATTTTTCCAAAGCAAACAGTGTAGCAAGTTCATTCATGGATAAAATTTCACGATTATCACCGGGATTCCATCCTAACAGCGCTAAAAAATTCAATACGGCCTGCGGCAGATACCCTGCTTCACGGTACCCTGAAGAAATTTCTCCTGTTTTAGGATCTTGCCATTGCAAGGGAAATACAGGAAATCCTAAACGATCACCATCCCGTTTACTCAATTTTCCATTCCCTTCCGGTTTTAACAATAAAGGTAAATGGGCAAATCGAGGCATCGTATTTTCCCATCCAAAATATTGATACAAAACAATATGCAAAGGAGCAGAAGGCAACCACTCCTCACCTCGTATTACATGGGTAATTTCCATTAAATGGTCATCCACAATATTCGCCAAATGGTAAGTAGGAAGTTGATCAACTGATTTATACAAAACTTTATCATCCAAAATAGAAGAATTGACCCTTACTTCGCCTCGTATCAAATCGTTTACCACAATGATTTGACTCGGTTCGATTTTAATTCGCACTACGTATTGTTCTCCGGCATTTATCCGGTCTTCTATTTCTTTTTGGGATAAGGTCAACGAATTTTTCATTGACAAGCGCGTAGAAGCATCGTACTGAAAATTAGGGATTTCATTCCGTTTAGCTTCTAATTGTTCCGGAGTATCAAAAGCAATGTAGGCTAATCCTTTTTTCAAAAGCCGGTCAACATATTCTTTATAAATAGGTTTTCGCTCCGATTGGCGATATGGAGCGTATTTTCCACCTTTGTGCGGACCTTCGTCAAAAGCGATTCCCAACCAATCGAAAGCTTCAATAATATATTCTTCCGCTCCGGATACAAATCTCTGTGAATCGGTATCTTCAATTCGCAATATAAAATCTCCTCCGTGTTTTTTTGCAAATAAATAATTGTATAAAGCCGTTCTCACTCCTCCAATATGAAGTGGTCCTGTAGGACTAGGGGCAAAGCGTACTCGTACGTTCATTTTAATTGAAAATTAATAGTTGACAATGAACTGTTTGAAAATCCTAAATTTTCAACTGAATTAAAATTTTTTGCAAAAGTACATATTTTTATTTGATTTTTTGTAAATTCAATTTTTCAATCGAATTTTTGTAAATCAAATTGAAAAAGGAAAACTATTGTTTCATTTAACGGAAAAGTATATCTTTGTCATAAACATTGAATGGATACAAAGATAAAACAGAATTATGAAAAGAAATATTAATTTACCGGTGTATATCTATTTTATTATTGCAACAATGCTGATTATGGTTTTATTTCCGCTGGAAGGAAAATTCAGATATTCTTTTGTGCAAGGAAAACCATGGCAATATGGATTGCTTACCGCATCGTTTGATTTTCCGATTTACAAATCGCCGGAACAATTGAAAGTAGAAAAAGATTCGGTAATAAGTAATTTCACCCCTTATTTTCAACTGGATACAAATGTGTATTCCAAACAACAAAAGCGGTTTAATGTCGATTATATGCACTATGATAAGAAGTATTGGAACCCTGAATATAAGAACTATGTGGATAAAATGCTCCGTAATATTTATTCAGCCGGTATTGTTTCTAATAAAGATCACAATTTTTTGCTGGATAATCATTATTCTACTTTTAATGTGCTTCAAAGTAATAATATAACTGTTCCTTATTCTACAAATGATATTTTTACTATCAAATCGGCTTATTCGTATCTTTTGGATCATTGTCCGTCTTTTTTAGATGTTTCTGTTTTACGCTTGGCTGATTTGAATGATTATTTACAAGAAAATGTAAAGTATGATACATCGTTATCCGAAATTGTGAGAAAGGATGATTTGAAGAAGATTTCGCCTTCCATCGGCATGGTGCAAGCAGGAGAAAAGATTGTAGATAGAGGAGAAATAATTAACGAACAAACCTATAATATTCTTCGTTCTCTGAAACGGATTTACGATGGACAAGAAGGGACTGTGCAAAGACAAACAGGATTGATTGCAGGACTTTCAATCTTGGTAGTGGGATTAATGGCCTGTTTTTTATTATATCTCACCTATTTTCGTAAAAAAATTTATGCAAGTAAAAAAGATGTTCTTTTTTTACTTTCCATATCTTCTCTTTTTACTATTTTGACTGAAATTTGTGTCAAATCAGCATTATTTAATATATATATTATTCCTTATGCTGTTATTCCTATTGTTATCCGGACTTTTTTTGAGTCGCGGACAGCACAACTGACGCATCTCATCACTATTTTGATATGTTCGTTGATGACTCCTTTTGCGTTTGAATTTATTCTAATTCAATTTTTTGTTTGTACGGTTGCGCTCTATGTCTTAAAAGATTTGACAAAACGCTCGGAGCTTATCAAATGCGCTATTTATATTCTTGCTACTTACACATTATCTTATATAGGTCTTCAGTTTCTTCAGGAAGGCAATTTATACAAAATCAACTGGAATATGTTCATTTATTTCGGGATAAATTTTTTGTTTGTAATGTTTACGTATGCTTTCATTTATATTATTGAAAAAATATTCGGTTATGTTTCCAACGTTACATTGGTAGAACTTTCCGATATTAATTTACCTGCGTTATCACAATTGTCGGAACGATGTCCGGGAACATTTCAGCACTCTTTGCAAGTTTCTATGTTGGGAACGGCGGCAGCGGCAAAAGTGGGCGCTAATCCGCAATTGGTTCGGACGGGCGCTCTCTACCACGACTTGGGTAAGATAAGCAATCCGGCTTATTTTACCGAAAACAAATTAGAGGGAAATAATCCTCACGATGACCTGACTTTTGAGCAAAGCGCCCAAATTATTACCAATCATGTTCCGGAGGGCGTGAAACAAGCCGAAAGTTATGGACTGCCCCCTGCGCTAATTAAATTTATCCGGACTCATCATGGAACAGGGAAAGCCAAATATTTTTACAATTCTTATAAAAATGAACATCCTGACGAACCGATTGAAGAAGAGGTTTTTACATATTCCGGAATAAATCCGGATACAAAAGAAACAGCTATTTTGATGATGGCCGATGCCGTGGAAGCAGCTTCCCGAAGTTTGGGAGATTTCAATGAAACAGCTATTCGAGATTTGGTAAACAAGATTATTGATGGCCAGATTGCAGATGGATTATTAAACGATGCTCCGCTGACATTCAAAAATATTACTACGATTAAGAATGTATTTGTCGATAAACTTTTATCTGTTTATCACTCAAGGATTAGTTATCCGGAGTTGAATGCAAAGAAATGAAATGATCCTTAACGAAAAATTCATCCGCCATAATTAAAAAAATCAAGCGCTTCGTCGATTTCCTTTTGAGTGGCAGTCTGATTAATTTCAATTTCTCCTACAGATCTCAATAATGTAAAATTGACGGTTGTACGCTCATTTTTCTTATCGTGTAGCATTAATTCATAAAGCCGTTGATATTGAATACAATCAAAATCGAAAATACTGTAATTTTCTTTAATAAAATGAAGCACATTAATCAAGATGTTTTTGTCGAATCTTAACTTGATAAAAGAGAGATAGAGTTCGCAGACAATTCCCCAAGCAACGGCATAACCGTGCAAAACCGGACGGTTCAGTTCGTAAGACAAACTTTCAAAAGCATGACCAAAAGTATGTCCGAAATTTAAGGCTTTACGGATACCCTGTTCGGTAGGGTCTTTCTCCACAATCCGCTCTTTGACCTGTACGGATTCAACCAATAAATCGTTCAGTCTTTGATAATCCGGTTTTTCCAGATCGCACAAAAGAATTTCCTTCAGCATCTTTGGTGAATTCAAGAGCGCATGTTTCAACATTTCGGCATATCCGGAGAGCAAATTGGCATGGTCGAGCGTTTTGAAGAAATTGGCGTCAATCAACACCACAATTGCCGGAGCAAAAGCGCCGATTTCGTTTTTTAATCCGTTGAAATTGATACCGGTTTTTCCGCCGACGGCTGCATCCACCGCGCCTAAAAGCGTAGTAGGAATATTGATAAACCGGATTCCCCGTTTGAAAGTAGCGGCAGCAAACCCGCCTAAATCGGTCAACATTCCTCCGCCCAGATTAATCAGGATCGACTTTCGGTTAGCACCGTTTTCGGTGAGGAATTTCCAGACCGCGGCTAACGATTCGATGTTTTTGTGATTGTCTCCGGAGGCGATGCGGCATTTTTTTGCCGATTGGATTTCGGGTATATTTTCAATCCGGGGGAAAGCGAAATGATTTGTATTCTCGTCGGTCAGGAGAAATAATCCGTCATAGTCCAGTTCGTTCAGAAGCTGGGCTAAATCCTTTTCTATCATGGAAGAGCGAATAATTCGTTGTTTCATCATTCATTTTTTTGTTGCACAAAAGTAATAAAAAAAAGCGTTTTACTGTTGGTGGTTTGCAAAAGAATTTGTACTTTTGCGGCAGTTTGGAGATGCCCGGATGGCGGAATTGGTAGACGCGCTGGTCTCAAACACCAGTGTCAGCAATGACATGCCGGTTCGATCCCGGCTCCGGGTACATTTAAGATAAGGCCTAATTGAAAATCAATCAATTAGGCTTTTTTGCTGCTCTGATTTTCCCCACATTCTCCCCACGCACGAAAACTCACCCCAAAAAAACGGAGGCTTTGAGAGAGAACAAAAGAAGAATAAGCATGACTCAATTTGAGTTTGTTTTCTTTAAGTAATTCATTAGTGTCCACTAAAAAAATCTTTGAAATAATTGAAATTTAATTTGTTACGAGGTTTTTCCGAGTCAACGAATTTGAATTTACCTTTGCGGTTATAATCAGACCGTTATGCTTAAATACAAATACGTTTTTGCACAATTAGTTGAGTTCCTTGATCGG
>JAIRLY010000074.1 GCA_031259075.1 Dysgonamonadaceae bacterium
CACAACCTCAACACGTAAAGCGTTTCTTTGAACGTTCTAATGAAATTGCTGCAACAAGCGAGGATGAAAAAGTATGGTATAAGAAAATTACGGCGGAAGCGCTGAATTGGTTGGGATAATTAACAACAAATAAAAATATTATATGTTTTATGAATAAGATATTGCTTGTATTTGACGAAAAATTTAAAGTTAACAAAAATAGTTTTGGTAATTTTTTGAAAAAAAATGCAGATTATTTAGAATTTGAAATAGGTTCGAATATAAGTTTAAATTCCGGCTCATTAACAAAACCGGATTCGTTTAATTTTATTGAAGACCAAATTAAAGAAGAAAGAGAAAAATTTGATGTAGTTTTTTGTTTTACAGATATTCAATATGAGGATAACTATTTTATTCATGAACACAATGGATTATTAGTCTGTTCATTTTGGGCATGGCCTCACTTGACCAATCTATCAAAAAACAATGGATTATTATATTTTATAGTTGATTATCTTGCTATTATATTGGATAGCACGGGTTTTAGGCATTATAAACTAACAGGATGTATTTATGATTTTTTGGCAAACAAAACAGATATAGATGATGGGATGAGGCAAGCTCGAATTTGTCCGAATTGTTTGGATAGAATTTCAAAAAATATACGCTCTGATGAACAAGTAAAAATGTTAGAAGATTTAAAGAAATTAATGAATTTATTATCTGATTCTTCAAAATGGAATCAAGACATTTTGTTAGAATCTAAAGCAGAATCCTCTATAATACAAAAACGGAAATCCAAAGAAAAAGATAAAATTAATATTGTTATTGCATCTCCGGGAGATACGCAAGCCGAAAGAAACCATATATTAGATAAATTAGAAATTCAGTTTAGAAGAGGAAATCACGAAAACCATTGTTCTAAACGATTAATTGTGCATGGATGGGAGGATTTAGCTTCCCAAGCTGGCTATCCTCAAGATATTATAAACAAACAGATTATCAATAAAATAGATTTTGTTATTGCGATATTTAAACATAAATTAGGAACACCTACAATTGATATTAATACAGGACAAAACCGTGCAGAATCAGGAACGGTAGAAGAATTATTAACAACGTTAGATAATACAAAAAGAGAAAAACCTTTAGGGATGGTCTATTTCTATTCAAAAGCTCCGATTCTCTCTTTAGATTCTAATGATTTTGACACGATAAAACAAGAATGGGATAAACTTAGCACTTTTAAAAAAGATATTAGCAAAAAAATGATTTATAAACCATATACAGAACTATATGATTTACTACAAACAATTATAATTGATTTGGAGAATAATATCAAAGATTATTTTGAGTAAGAGATAGAGATTACAACCTCAACTCCGGTAAACTATTAATAGCATCTTCCTTTAATTTATCCACCGCACGGGTATATTTTTCCGTATGTTTCAATCCGCTATGTCTCAACAGACTGGCAACGGTTTTGATATTAGCGCCATTGCTCGGTTGCCTATCAAAGACAATAAGCCATCATTCAAAGGAATAACAACGCCGCTACTTGCAGAATGTCCTTTAGTTTTGCTTTGCTCAAATTTCAATAACCGGTTGGAATAATCCACATTTCGGAAAGTCTAAATCTTTTACATCGCAGAACCGCAATTCGCAGTACAGGCAGAAGATTAACGCTCGCCTTATTTCATGATCGTAGTGGCAATTTATAGGGCTTGTATTTCTTCCATCGAAAGTACATCCTTACGCAAAATCTGGTCGCCCACCTTGCATTGAATACCGTCACATGGATTCTTAATCATCACATCATGCTCAATAGCAGACTTGATAACTTTCTTAAAACGTTGGTAAATACTCTTTGCCCCTTCGCCTACACTCCGGCTTTGCAGGTATTCGACAAATTGCGCCATCATATCTTTGTTCAGATGTTCCGCCCTAATATTGGATTCATACACAGGATATTTTTCCCGAAGAAAATTCTTAAACCGGCTAAGGGCAATCTGCATCATACGCAGGTCTTTCTTTGTGTAGTTGTCGATACAGGATTGGAAATAATCTAAGAAATTCACATTACGGTCTTTCCGCGGGCGATACCCTCAACATGTTTCTTTAAGTTCCTGTTCGCGTTCCGCGCGTATTCTCGTGGCAAGTTCCAATGTTTCCTTGTTTTGTTGTTTTGTTGTCTTTCAACGGCCGTACAGGGCTTATCCAACAGATACAGGCTAAGATTTTATTTTCGCCGATTGTGTTTTATTTGAAACTTGGGCTTTTCCGCCATAGTGGCTCGTCTTGCCGGTAGGCAGGAAATCCCATTGCTTTAATGTCGATGGTTGGATGTTTCGCCAACTATCGTAATTGTATCTGTCGGCGATGTGCAAGAAAGTCGATGGAACTGCATAAACTTGTCGTGTTTGCAATTTAATTATCAAAAATTCCATTTCAGCCGTGCAAATGCGGCATAGATATTTCCATTGGCGGCGTACTCGGTGTCGGGTTTGCCGAGTAAAAACTGGGCGTTGAGCATCAACTCAAGGTTGTCGGCAAGCGAAAAGGTGCTGCTTGGCGCAAGATATGTCGATAAATCGACAGGGTTGAGCATCGCAGCAAGCCCGATATGAAAAACAGGGCTGACAGGGTAACTTGCCTGTCCGAAAAGTTCAAATTTCCCGTAGGATAACTTTTTTGCACTTAAATCGTTTTGCATGGCGAGCAAGTTCATTCCTTCGGTGTCTTTTAATTTTCCGGACGAGTTAAATAGTACGGCGCTGTGCAAGTATATTTGATTTTCAAATGTATAATCAGTTTCTATGGTGGTGACAACGGCGGTTTCGTGGTTGATATCCCGGTTAATCACAGGCGTAAAGACCGACATTTCGCCCCGAAACGATACACTTTTTATTGCGCCCGACCAGCCAAAACCGCTTACAAAATCATCGTTGAACTTTCCGGCTATAAGCTGTAAATCATAATCTTTAAGGTTAAAGAAATAGCGAGCCGCAATGGTGGACTGACGGGTAGTATCGGTGGGATTTTCGGATATTTTCCCTACCACATCAAGAGCAGAAGTTGCCGACCGGTACCAGCTTATGGAAACCGCATCGCTGCCGGGGCGTTCTTCATAGTCGAAATCAACGTAGGAAAAAGCATTGAAAATATCGTTGGGAT
>JAIRLY010000094.1 GCA_031259075.1 Dysgonamonadaceae bacterium
TGTCCGTAAACACAGAAGCCGCCGGACTACTGATTTTCAATATTTCAACTAACTGTCTGGATATCTGGACGGGAACGACTTGGAAAAGCCAGTGCGACAATGTGCCGGTGGCCGGAGACGATACGTACATTCCGCCCGTACCGCTGGAATTGAACGGCAAATACAAGATATACGGTAAGATACTGTTCGATGTAAACGACGGCGACGTTTCCAACTATCCGGAACCTTATAAAAGTTATCCAAGCGATTACCCGCATACCTGTGATTTGAGTTCGGAATTGAATTATACCTATACGCTAAAATCGCTGCCTGAAAACGCTTATACTTTTAGCGCCGTCCAATTTACCGTAGATGATCCAACCGGATTGCTTGCTTCGTACACAACCAGCAGTACGGCCGGTACGGTTACTTTAACTTTCAAGAGCCTGACTGAACTGCAAGCATTAGTCGGAGACGCCGGTCGCACCAACGCTAAAAAAATTACCATTCGTGCGTTGTTTTTGGATAATAATAATACACGGAAAAAAACAGAATTGGTGGTTCGGGTACAAAACGCACCGGTAGGCTGTTCGGTGCGAAGAGTGGACGACCCAACACTCGAAAGTCCCACAGTGAGCGGATGGCTTACTTTTATGTGTTACAATCTGGGCGCTGACCCCGACTACGGCGATCCGGCAGCGCAAAAAGCATACGTGCCTTCTCCGAATACCGACAGTTCTACCGATCGCACGGTTTATGGCGACCTGTTTCAGTGGGGTAGGGTAGACGACGGGCATCAGCGCCGGGATTTGCCGTCCGAAAATATATGGCCTGCCGACCACTCCGGTTCTGCAAGCGGCTTTACGGACGATCCTGTTCCTGATAATGTGGCAAATATCAATACGACTACCGGTCAGGTTTTGGAAACGGATGTGCGTTTCGGCAAGTTTATTCGCCGTAGTACTAACAATTTCGATTGGATTGCAGGGACTACCGCCGTATATGATAACCGCTGGAACGCAAACACAGAAGTGTCCCCCGTAAAAGCGGCGGCAGATCCTTGTCCCGAAAACTGGCGAGTTCCCACTCTTACCGAATGGGCAAGTATTTACGGAACCACAACCAACTGTACTACAGGCGCTAATTGTTACACGAGTGCAAAAGTGAATCAATGGACACATAACTTTGCTGTTCCTCCTGTCGGAGACGCCGGTACTCACGGAATATCGTTGACGCCTTCTGCTACTGCCGGAAATACGGATTACGGTATATCCCCTACCCTTTTTCTCTCAGCAGGCGCTGACCGCAACAGGGATTATGCTATTATTGATCATAGCGGTAATTACTCTATTTATTGGAGTAGTACAGTTTCCAATTTCACCGCTTACTCCTTGGATTGCGGCAGTACAAACATAATCCTGAAACCCATACACGGTCGGTCAAATGGGTATTCGGTTCGGTGTATCTCAGAATGATTCGATTTTTTTAGTTAACCCAAAAAAAAAAATCTTGTACTAAATCTTCCTAAACGGAATTTAGTACAAGATTAACACGTATATATCTATCAAAAACAAGCGAAAAGGGATGTACACGTATCAAAAGAATCAATAACACTAAGTTTTAGGAAGAAAAATATAATCGCCTTTCATTCGATTTTTTTTCCCGCTCTGAAGAATTAATTTGTCCTTATGTAACTTATAAGGCAAATATCCTAATTCTTCAAACAAATAAAGCGTTTTTTCTTCATTTTCAGACCATAATTCAACTTGTACTTTGGGTTTACATTTACGTATAATCTCTCGCATATCGGAAAGAACAATATACTCAAATCCTTCTATATCGCATTTAATATAATCTATCTTTTCTAAATCTTTGAATAAAAGAGAAGGAATTTTCATTTGAGCTTCAAATCTAAACGATTGATTTTCAATATTTCCATCTTTCTCCGAATTGTAAATATGAGGTAAACCGGTACTTAAATAACCGCCGGATGAAGAAAAAACCAAATTAATTGCTTCTTCTTTAGCGCCTAAAGCATAAGGATAAAGCAATATGTTATTGTATTTTTTTGCTTTCTCATTAAAAATCTTATTATAAATCCGAACAGGCTCAACAGCATAAACTTTCCCCGTGAAACCGACCCATTGAGCAAATAAAATAGAATAATACCCCAGATTAGCTCCAATATCAATTACAACATCTCCTTTTTTGATTAATTTTTTTACAAAATAATGATAAGAATAATTGGAGCTTCCCTTTAACAAACCTGTCTTGTACGCCAAAAAATAACACCGTTGCAAAATCCGCAGATAATTTTCCAAACTCAACGATTTATACAAAAACCGCTTGATACTATCAATCATATAATCCATCAATTACAATGTTTCTTTAATTATTTCGCCAACAGTAGGGTGGGGGAAGACCATTGCTTTCAATTCCTCGCTTTTCAAGCCTTTTTCAATGGCAATACCGGCAATGACAATAATTTCCGAAGCCGGATTTCCTAGAATATGAACACCTAAAATAGCGCCATCATCACTTTCCAAAATTTTACAAATTCCATTTCCCTGTTCGTTCTCGGCAACAAAACGGCCGGAATAAGTCATGGGAATCTTTTTAACTGCATAGTTAATTCTTTCTGTCTGCAAGTTTTCCTCCGTCTTCCCAACTCCGGCAATTTCAGGATTAGTATATACAACACCTGAAATGGCTTTATAAGACATTTTCGTATTTCTTCCTGCAATATGTTCAACCGCAATTTCAGCTTCACGAACTGCGGTGTGTGCCAATAACGAAAAACCAGTAACGTCGCCGCAGGCATAAATATCGGGATTGGATGTTTGCATAAATTCATTGACTTTCAATCCGTTTCCCTTTAATTCCAAGTGAAGGTTTTCCAAACCAAAACCGTTCAAAACAGGCTTACGCCCTACGCTTAAAAGAATTTTGGAAACTTCCAAAAGACACTTTTCGTTTTCGTTTTCAATTTCTACTTGATGATCTCCAACTGCAACTACCTTTGTCTTTAAATGAAATTCAACGCCTTTTTTGGCTAAATCACTTCGCAGAAGCGCCGCAAGTTCCTTGTCCATTCCGCACAAAATTTCATCCAGCATTTCAACTACAATAACTTTACTCCCTAAAGTATTAAAAAACGAAGCAAATTCGATACCAATCACTCCTCCTCCAATAATTAATAGTGTATCAGGAATTTCCTTATTTTCCAAAGCTTCGCTACTTGTCCAAAAAGCGGTTTTATCTACTCCGGGAATTGCAGGAACAATTACTTCCGAACCCGTACAGATTAAAAGTTTTCGAGCAATGAAAATCTGATTATTGCAAGCAACTTCAATCGAACCTATTTTCGCCGAAATTATTTCAGCAGAACCCATAATTGTTTCAATCTGAGCATCAAGCATTTTTGCTTTAATCCCTGCCGTCAGTTTACGAACTGTTTTATTTTTTCGTGCAATTATTTTCGATAAATCAAAAGAAACAGTATCGCAAGAGACGCCGTATTTTGAGGAATCTTTGGCTGTATGATAAACCTTCGCAGAATAAAGAAGTGTTTTAGTAGGAATACATCCTTCGTTCAAACAAACACCGCCCAAGTTGTTTTTTTCAAATAAAACGATCTTTAAGCCGTTTTTCCCCGCCAATTCGGCGGCAGTATAACCCGCAGGCCCACCTCCTATAATTGCTAAATCGTAAATCATTTTTTAAGTATTTTTAGAATAACATACAAAAGTACATGAAATTTTTCAATTTACAGACAGACAAATAGCATCTCAAAAAAAGATTTAGCAAAAAACATATTGGTTTTTTTCAAACAAAATAGATAAAGTACTATTTTACGGAAGAGTATCTTTCGTTTATATTGTTCTTGTTCCGAAAATCGACAGTTTTCAAAGCATTCGAGAAAAATAGACAATTGAAACATTCATTTCTATTGACGGCATTACATTTTCCGGAGTAATGAAGCCTATAGTTTGCGGAATAGTCCAGTTCTCGGAAACCACCGTATCCCTGTCGTCGTATCTATCCATATTTTCTTTCCGGCACAAAGCGTCTATTTTATAGTGAGGACATACGGAATAAATAGTTGATTCCTTACCGAACATCAGGGCCGCTGCCATTGTGTAACCCTCTTTGTCTGTTTGTTCGTCGTGCAAATACATCTTTTACGAACTTCAAATAATTTCCCCTGCCCATAACCGCTGCAAGAAAACATTCCAGGGAAGTACGGATACGTTTTCCACCAGACGTGGATACGGGTCGTTTGTCACTAAAATCAGTTTTTTTACCGAATACTCTTCGGCAAACGATTTCAAGCCTTTCAGATGACGGCTCGTCGCTGATGTTGTCGATTTGACTTCTATGGCTACTTCATGATCGCCGAGTACAAAGTCGATTTCTATTTGCGAAGCTGTTCGCCAATATTTTACAGGATAATTCAAGTCGGAATAACGACTGTGAGCATATATTTCCTGATAAATAAAATGCTCGAAAGCTTTTCCGAAAAGTTCATTTCCAAAATCTATTTTTCCCCTGTTCAGCAGTGAATTAACAATTCCAATGTCGAAAAGGTAAAATTTGGGAGCGGTTATTACGCGCCGTTTGGGATTTTTCTGAAAAGAAGGCAAATAACGTCCCAGTAAAGTATCTTCCAAAATTTGAAAATATTCCTTTACAGTCGGTACGCTGACGCCTGTTTCGGATGCAATATTGCTGTAATTAACCATTTCGCCGTTAGTAAGAGCGGCAATTTCCAGAAATCGGCTGAATGTTGTGATGTTCCGTATCTTTGCTTCCGAGGCAATTTCGTCCCGAAGATAACTGCCGATATAAGCCGACAGCATTTTTTGAGAATTTTTGGCGTCGTAATGTTTGGGCAACAAGCCGTTGTTCAGCGCTTTGATTAAGTCAAATTCAGGGATTTCCTGACTTATCAACGGATATAATTCATAACGCAACGCTCTGCCTCCCAATAAATTTGTACCGGAATGAAGAATTTTTCGCGGACTTGAACCGCTCATAATAAAGCGGATTCCTTTGTTTACAATTAACCAGTGAATCTCGTTCAGTAAAGCAGGAATCAATTGTATTTCATCGATGATTACCAAGCGAATAGCAGGATTTTCCAAAAGGATTTCCCGGATTAGTCCCGGATTTTTGGAGAAACGTTCATATTCGTTTGTCAGCAGTAAATCAATTAGAAAAGCTTCAGGGAAAAGCGTTTTCAGTAACGTACTCTTTCCAGTTTGCCGCGCTCCCCAAAAGAAGATACTTTCGTTTTCCGAACCTTCAAATATTTGCTTTCTTGTGTACATAATATATTATTTAAAACAAGCGATAATTCATACATCTACTTTAAATTATCATGATATTTTAAACT
>JAIRLY010000116.1 GCA_031259075.1 Dysgonamonadaceae bacterium
ATCCTGCATTGGCGCATTAGCGAAATTGAAAATGTAGTTGTCCCGATTGTTGATTACAGTATTCAACAACAAATTGCCGAACTAATCGAAAAAAGTTTTTACCTTAGCAGAGAAAGCGAACGGTTACTGGAGGAGGCTAAGGGGATGGTGGAAAAGGAAATTGAAAAAAGAGAGTAAACAATTATGAATATAACGAATGAGCAAGCGGATTATCTTTTGGCATTGCCAAAGAAAATTATTAAGAAAGAAGGAGAACTGTTAGATCAGATAACAATTGATTAAAAATTTCCTTTTGACGAACGATTTGAATTGTTCTCTAAAAAAGATGATGAATTTTCTTTTTTATGGACAATAAAGCAAAGTTCTAAAAACACACTGCGAATCAGTTTGCATTATCAAGAAGAAGACAGTAAAACAGGTTTATTGCGAATTGATTACAATGGAGGACATACAAATCCGCAAAGCATTAATGAGTATGTACCCGAAAAATTCTATCCATATGCAGGAGTAAAATTGACAAAAAGTCACATTCATTATCACGTTCAGGGTTATCCAGTTCTTGCATGGGCAATTCCGTTGGAAGAAGATGATTTTTTGGTCAAAGAAATTAGTGAAAATGATTTTAATATTACATTAGCAGAAATAATAAAATTGTTCGCGAAAACTATAAATGTAGAAACAGTAATCAACATAAATATATTATTGATATGAATGATAATTGGATAAATAATTGCGTGACGGAATATTATAAATGGCTACGCGATAATACACAAATTGCAAAAAACGAACAAACCGGATGGTATGCAATAAGTACGCCATTTTTAGGATTGTTCAATGACAATATTGAAATCTATGTCAAATTGGATAATAATAGAATAATCTTGTCGGACGATGGACAAACCCTTTCCAATCTGAAAATTATCGGTTCTTCTATCATGCAATCGCCTAAAAGAAAAGAATGGTTTGATATGATATTGTTGAATTATGGTATTATGCTAAATGATAATGAACTTCGAGCAGAAGGTACAGAAAAAGATTTCAATCAGAAAAAGCATAATTTGTTATGTGCTATTTCTGAAATATCGGATATGGCTGTGTTGGCTAAGCATACTGTTTCTTCCTTATTTAAAGAAGATGTAAGAGGATTTTTTGATGAGCAAAATATTATATACACTCCACAATTCATTGCCAAAGGTGGCACAGGAATAGAATTTACATTCGATTTTCAAATTGCAGGAAAACAAAAAGAATTGGTTATTAAGTCATTTAATTCTCTTAACAAAATTAATGTACCTACATTTTTATTTGGTTGGGAAGATATTAAGAATGCAAGAGAAAAAATATCCGGCAAACAATTAAAAGGATTAGCAATTATAAACGATACAGAAAAAGAATTAAAGCAAGAATATATTGGTGCACTTGAAAGCAAAGGCGCTGATGTAATTATGTGGAGTCGCCGCCATCAGCTTGATATGTTGGAAAAGTTAGCTGCATAACAGAGGGTCTACTATCATTTTCGGTCTTAATTTCCATATCTACGCACACGGCAACCGAAACCTCATCGAACAGGGCATTGACGAAAATGGTAAGTTTTACAAAATTTATTATCAGGAAGAAAATTAAAAACAATGCCTTATAACCCATACATCCATCACCGCCGCAGTATCCGCCTGAAAGGATACGATTATTCGCAGGCGGGATTGTATTTTGTAACAATATGAGGGACACTTTTTTGTTATTTCGTTGGCGCATAGCCGAATTGCTGCTTAAAAATCCTCGAAAAGTGCGACAGGTGTTTGAAGCCGACTTCAAAACAGACGTCGGATACTTTTTTGTGAGGATTCTTATTGTTGCGGCGAAAGTCGACAAGAATGGATAATATGCGCCACTCGTTGCGGCAGAGGTAGAAGAATAATATTTTATTTGCGCATATATCAAAAAAAAAGCAATACTTTTGTGGAAAATTATGTCTGCAAAACTTCTTAAATATAGAGAAGCATTGCAGACAAAACAAAGTAAATATATGATAGAAAAAGAAGTATATAGTATTAAAAGTTGGATAGTTACATTACAGAAACAAGGAATACTTACTTTCTCAAATGAAGAAATAAAAAAAAGATTTCCGGAAAGTAGTGTTCGGGCTATTGAGCTTGCGTTGAACAAACTTATTTCGACAAACGGCATTATGCCTGTGTGGAAAGGTTTTTATGTGATTATTCCTGTGCAGTATGCTACATCGGGCGTTGTGCCGCCTGTGCAGTATATTGATTATCTAATGAAACACATTAATCGTAAATACTATGTGGCTTTGCTGAATGCCGCCGAATTTTACGGCGCGGCGCATCAGCGACCGCAACAATATTCGGTTGTTTGCGAATTTCCATCCATCAGGGATTTGTCGAAAAAAGACACACTCGTACATTTTGTAGTTACGCGAAAAACGATACCGCAAACGTGGCTAAAATCGTTCAATACACAGTACGGCATTGTGATGGCATCGAAACCCGAATTGACGGCTGCCGATTTAATCACATTTCAAAAAGAAATTGGCGGACTTAATCGCGCCTGTACTGTGCTCTGTGAATTGATGGATGTGGTAAGATTTGGTAAATTGGACAAAATATTTTTTGATTATATACCGACTGCTACTGTTCAGCGTTTGGGGTATTTATTGGAAACGACGCTGGAGCAACCTAAACAGGCAGATATTCTGTATTCAAAAGCGCATACGTGCGGTTGCAAATTTCAAAAAATTCCTTTAAAATACAGCAAGCAGTCCGAAAGCTGCGAAACGGATAAGAAATGGAAAATAATTGTAAATGAATATATTGAAATTGACGAATTATGATAAATATACCCGCAATATTGGATTGGGAAAGGGAATACCCATGGAAATTGAAATCGCAAGTCGAGCAGGACTTAATCATTTGTTGCGCCCTGTGCGCTTTGTACAACGATGAATATCTCTCCGAACACTTGGCGCTTCGAGGCGGTACGGCGTTCAATAAATTGTATCTGTCCTCTCAACCTCGCTATTCGGAAGATATTGATATGGTGCAGATTTATGCAGAACCGATTAAAGAAACCATTGACAGGATTCGCGACGCACTTTCTTTCTTGGGCAGACCGGTTATCAAGCAAAAAGTACATAACAATACGTTGATATTCAAATTTGAGAGTGAAGTTCCGCCAACTATTCCTGTTCGCCTGAAAGTAGAAATCAACACGCGGGAACATTTCAATGTACTGGGATTGACAAAACACGATTTTTCGGTACGAAATCGGTGGTTTTCCGGCGATTGCAAAATTACTA